>PXAI01000084.1 GCA_003567135.1 Balneolia bacterium
AAGACACCGGCGGAGCCGATATTTTTGTTGAAATCACCAGTGAAGAAGTAAGCGTTCGGTTTACCTCCCCGGGTGATGATCCCCTTAACCCCAACTTCTTTGATCTCGGCGAATCGGTTGACGTGCAGGTTGCTGCCAACGCCGAAAACGATGACTTGGTTTCAATCAAGCTTTTCGTAAACGATACGGAAGTTCTCGAAGTTACCGACTCAGATAACCTCAGCTACAGCCATACCCTCGATACGCAGGGCAGAACCACGTTCAGAGCCGTTGCAGAAAACGCTGACGGCCAAACTGCCGAAGCAGAAACATTTGTAACGGTAAATCCTGACGTTACCAGTGCTCCGCTGCCGTCCGGTATTATAGATGGTATTAATTACCACAATGGCGACGATACCAGAGTTACTCTCTCGCTTTATGCGCCATATAAAGATTTTGTGTACGTAATCGGCGATTTCAACGACTGGGAAGTTGATCCGGATTACTTCATGAATCTTCACGAAATCAATGCGGACAGCGCGCGCTTCTGGATTGAAATTGACGGCCTCGAGCCGGGACGCGAGTATGCGTTTCAGTATTTGATAGACGGCAACATTCGTGTGGCTGATGCTTACACCGAAAAAGTTCTGGATCCGTGGCACGATCAGGAGATCATCAACGATGGCCGCTATCCGGGGTTGATTGAATATCCGCACGGAAAAACGCAGGAGCCTGCTTCAGTGCTTCAAACCGCGCAGCAGCCATATCAGTGGCAGACAACCGACTTTGTTCCGCCTGCACCAGAAGATCTTGTGATTTACGAGCTTCTGATTCGTGACTTCCTCGAAGACAACACCTACAGCACGCTCGCAGATACGCTTGATTATCTCGAAAGACTCGGCGTAAACGCTATCGAACTGATGCCGGTGAACAACTTTGAAGGAAACCTCAGCTGGGGATACAATCCTTCCTTCTTCTTTGCACCGGACAAATACTACGGGCCGCGCCAAGAGCTTAAGCGCTTTATTGATGAGGCACAGGGTCGCGGAATCGCCGTAATTCTGGATATGGTATGGAATCACAGCTTTGGCCAGGCGCCGATGCTCAGAATGTATTTCGATTCAGCCAACAACCGCCCGGCTGACAACAATCCGTGGTACATGGATGATCTTTTCGATAATCCGGCGATGAACTTCGGCTATAAATTCGATCACGGAAGCGGCGCTTTTGTGGAATTCATGGATCGTGCGAACCGACACTGGATGGAAGAATATCGTATTAACGGATTCCGGTTTGACCTTACCAAAGGATTTACCACTCAGTTCAAAGGCTCAAACGATCCGTGGGGAAGCAACTACGATCAGGAGCGGGTTGATAATCTTGTTCGTATGAACAACGTGCTTCGCGAAACTGATCCGAACGTATATGTGATTCTGGAACACCTTGCCGGAAACGACGAGGAAACTGTTCTGGCCAACAACGGAATGCTGCTTTGGGGTAACCTTAATTATAACTACAACGAAGCTACAATGGGCTGGAACTCTGGCGGCAACTCCGATATAAGCTGGGGATATTACGCCAACAGAGGCTGGAACGACCCAAATCTTGTTACCTACATGGAAAGCCACGATGAGCAGCGCCTCATGTGGAGAAATCTCCAGTTCGGAAACTCAGGGCCGGGCCACAACGTGCAGGATCTGGATGTGGCGCTCAGCCGTATCAAAACTGCAGGCGCATTTTTCTTCACCATCCCCGGACCCAAAATGATCTGGCAGTTTGGTGAACTTGGCTATGATTACGGACTTGGCGAAGATGGCCGCGGTCGCACCGATCCAATGCCGGTGCCGTGGGATGAATATCTCCCGAACCCGGATCGCGTGGCGCTCTATAACGCGTTCAGAGCTATGATCAAGCTGAAAACCGGGAATGAAGTGTTCAGAACAAATGATGTGAACATGAATCTTGGCCCCGCTGTAAAACGCATCTACCTGAACCACTCTTCCATGAACGTGGCCATTATCGGTAACTTCGACGTAACCGAGCGGACCGTACCTGCAAACGTGCAGCACACCGGCGAATGGTGGGACTATTTCTCTGGAAACGCGTGGCAGTTTAACAGCACCGATCAGAATATTACGCTCGGACCCGGAGAATTCCACATCTTTACCACTGAAAAAGTTGAGCTTCCGGAAGATGTAGTCTTTACAAATATTTCGGATGAATCAGGATCGGATATGCCTCAGGAAATCAAGCTTGGGCAAAACTATCCGAACCCGTTCAACCCAACTACAAACATTCGCTTTGAACTTCCGCAGTCGCAGGATGTACGCCTTGAGGTGTACAACATCCTCGGACAGCGTGTAGCTCTGCTCGCCGACGGATTTACGCCGGCTGGTCAGCACACGGTACAGTTCGATGGCAGCCGACTCAGCAGCGGTGTTTATCTGGTTCGCCTCACCGCAGGAAGCCAGAGCTTCACCAATAAGATGATGCTTGTTAAATAAGCCCTCTTATTCAGGTTTTTGATTCCAAACCCGAACTTCCTCCGTGATTTTTCATGATGGTTGTTCGGGTTTTTTATTAGCGAACAGTTTTGATAAATGATCCCATGAAGTTTTTTATCCCGCTTATTCTTCTGTTTCTTTTTTCCGGATGCGCTCAGGACGACCCGCGCCCCGTTGAGCCCGATGTTCCCGAATGGGCGCAGGAAGCCGTTTGGTATCAGATTTTTGTAGAGCGTTTTCGTGATGGGGATTCGTCGAATCAGCCTTCGCTAACTACCGTTGAGGGATCGTGGCCGCATAACAAGCCGGAAAGCTGGAAGCCAACACCGTGGTCGCACGACTGGTATAAAATGGAGGACTGGGCGATTGAATCCGGAAAGCCGTTTTACGAAACGGTGCACATGCGCCGCTACGGGGGCGATCTTCAGGGCGTTCTGGATAAGATGGACTACCTCGCCGATCTTGGAATTACGGCCATCTATTTTAATCCGCTGAATGATTCGCCGTCGCTGCACAAATACGACGCCAGAAGCTATCATCATATTGATGTGAATTTTGGTCCTGATCCCGAAGGTGACATGGAGCTGATGGCCTCAGAAGATCCGGCTGATCCGGAAACGTGGGTCTGGACATCCGCCGATAAGCTTTTTCTGGATGTGATCCAGGCCGCGAAAGACCGAAATATCAGGGTGGTTATGGATTACAGCTGGAATCACACCGGAATAACGTTTTGGGCATGGCAGGATATTCTGGAGAATCAGCAGGATTCGCCGTTTGCAGA
>PXAI01000028.1 GCA_003567135.1 Balneolia bacterium
CCTGATATAAACCAATTTAGCGTTTCCCTTATCAACCGGGCGCTCATCAAGTTCAAACTGGCTGGATGCTTTGATGAGATCGCTTAATTTGTTGAATCCTTCGTTGCGGGGATCAAAATCGGGACGTTTTTTTGAGATGAGGTTTCCGACATCCCCCAGAAATGCCCAACCGGATTCATCTTCGATATCGTATACGGAGCTTGCGATCAGTTTGATAACGCTTTTTGATATCGTTGGTTTTTTGGGTCTGGCTTTTGCCGTTTTTTTCCGGTCGATTGATGAAGAAGTGGTTTCCTGAAGATCTTTCCTGAGGATTTCGATATAGATAAATTTATCGCAGGCAACGATAAACGGCTCAGGCGTTTTCTTTTCTCCGATTCCGATCACGGTCATACCGGCTTCTCTCAGGCGAAGGGCGAGCCGTGTAAAATCGCTGTCGCTGGATACGATGCAAAACCCCTCAACGCGGCCTGAATAAAGTATATCCATCGCGTCGATAATCATGGCGGAATCGGTGGCGTTTTTCCCCGTGGTGTAGCTGTACTGCTGGATTGGGGTGATCGCGTTTTGCAGCAGCACGCTTTTCCACCCGGCAATATGCGGCTTGGTCCAGTCGCCATAGATACGTTTAAACGTGGGCGTGCCGTATTTCGTGATTTCCTCCATCATCGCGGTAACGTTCGCGTAAGGAATGTTATCGGCATCAATCAAAACCGCCAGCCTTCGGTCCTGCTTTTTATCCATCAGATCGTGTGTTTCGTTGAGGTTTTGGAATGAATATAGGATACTGAATATAGCCCGAATTATTCACGAAACAATAGCATTTAGGCTATACCAAAATGATCACAAATAGTTTTGGCGACTAAAAGTGTATTTCAAAATAACTTTCCCAGACTTAGTAGTTTTGAAGTTCATTCAGAATTCAGAATTGGAGCTTAGTGACTTATCAGGGTTCTCATGGAAAATAGTATCTCAAAACTGAGTGTGGCTAAAAACAACAAAACATTATTGCCAAAAAATTCAGTATAAAAAAAGCCGCCAGATATAAACCTGACGGCTGCAATGCGGAGAGGAAGGGATTCGAACCCTTGGTACCCGGTTAGGGCACACTCGCTTTCCAGGCGAGCCCGTTCGACCGCTCCGGCACCTCTCCGGTTCCGAAAAATTGAACAGATTTAAAATATAAGGGTAATGCTGACTGATATCAACATAAATTGGCGCGGAAAAAGTGTTTTGTTCTGCCGGGTGGAATTGTGTTGTTTGTGGGATGATCTTACGTAACGAGCCTGCCTTGGAGGCAGTGCTGCTATAGGCATATGTTCAGGATTCTAAAAAAATCTTAAATCACTAATCGCACATCGCCGATCTGCAATCGCCCCCTCCCTTCCCATCTCCGCGAAACTCAGCGCAAAACTCCCTTACTCAGCGGTTACCTCTTGAGTACCGAAAAAATCTCAAATCTCAAACCACACGTCACAAATCACCAATTCCTCACCCCCCAAAACGAAACCGGTGCCGGGAATAGGTTGCAACCGGGCTGCCTTCGTGTTCTGCCGGTGTGAATATCCATCCTGAGGCAGCGCGCATGGTTTCCTGCAGAATTCCATAGCCGATGCTCTGCACTTCTTCCCGCGTGCCGTCAGGTTTGATCAGGAATATTTCAGAGACAAATACCTCTTCAACGCGCCCCTCTTTTGTTACGTGTAGCGTCACCACTACCTCTGCCTGTATGTTGTCATCGCGTGCTTCCTGAGGTGTTACGGCTTCTCTGATCCGCCGGACCCGCGCCGGCCTGTCCGGATTTTCGACGATTTGTGATTCACCGGAATGCGCGGCCTCAAACTCAAAGGAAAAGTCCGGGTTGAATGCAGGAAGCTCATCCTCAACAATGATATCGGCCGGCTCAGAAACTGCGCTGGTTTGCACAGGCGGAGGCGGCGGATTTGCGGTTTGCCGCGTAATCATCACCTCATCAATCGTAACGGTGGGCTGATGATCGGTGTGGCGAATCTCATCCCCAAAACTGATCTGGAAAAGACGAAACGGAATCTGCGCGAGAACCAAAACGACAGCCACAGCAATCAACAATTTATGCTGATATGATAAGCCTGAACCCGTTTGATTTCGCACGTTCATGAATTGGAATAAACCGGATGTATCATTAGGATGATTCAACGAATCAATATCCGGAATCGTTTAAGCCCTAATACCCCATTCAAACAAAATCTACGCCGGCAGCTCTTTCAGGCGCAGCCACTCTTTTTTGATGACATCGTAAGTGTGTTCCGTGAGCTCATCCACCGATTCAAAATCATCGGGATGTATGGGATCGAGAACCGAAATGTACATATTTCCGGTTGAGTTAAGTCTCCAGCCGTCCGGCGGAAAGGCGTTATGCGTGCCTTCGAGAACAATGGGTTGCAGCGTTAAGCCGAATCGTTTTGCCGCGTGAAACGCTCCTTTTCGGAATGAATCGCGCATATTTCCATCCCGGCTTCTTGTTCCTTCAGGAAAAATCATAACGGGAACTCCCGCCTTAACCGGCTTATCAACATTATCGAGGGATCGCGCGGCCTTTTTTGATCCCCGTTCAACTGAAATATGCCCGCACATGCTCATAAGCCACCCCGCTACCGGAATTCTGAACATCTCTTTTTTGGAAACCCACTTCATATTTACCGGCAACGTAGCCAGAAGCGGCATATCCATAAAACTCTGGTGATTGGCCAGCACGATTCGGTCAAACGGTTTTTCAAGTAGCTTTTCCCGGCCAAACACGTGGATTTTCCAGAACGGATTCAGACGCACCATCCACTGTCCGAAAAACATCATTACCGCATTCGGTGCCTTTCGGTGGGGATCAAACGGAAAGGTGAACAAAAATACGACGGTGGTAAAAATGAGGGACAGAGCAAATGAAACTCCGTAGCCAAACCAAATGTAAATACTGAAGAGCGTTCTGCCCATTGATACGTTCTATTTTGATTCATGTACTTCCTGTAGAGCCGACCTCACGAATCCGTTATGACGGCCAAGCAGTTCCGTAGCTTGATCAAAACCAAGCCCGGAAACAGCCATCAACAGGGCTGATTTAACGTGATTGCCCGATTTTTCGAGAAGTTTGCCTGCCGTAATATAATCAACATCGGAAAACAACATCAGTATCCTTCGGGCTCTTTCTTCCAGCTTGCGGTTTGTCAGCTGAAGATCGACCATAACGTTTTCATAAATTTTGCCGAGACGAATCATGGAACCGGTGGTAATCATATTACAAACCATTTTCTGAGCCGTGGCGCTTTTCATTCGCGTTGATCCCATAATCACTTCTGGCCCGACGGGAACATCAATCAGAATATCCGGATTTGTGTTGAGCCGCAGCTGTTTTGCCGATACACAGCAGATGAAAATGGTGAGCGATTCGCGTGACGCCGCCTCTTCCAGCGCTCCTTTCACGTAGGGCGTTCGGCCGCTTGCAGCAAGTCCGCAGAGCACATCGTGTTCTCCCAGATTGTTGATCTGCACAGCTTTTTTTCCTTCTTCGGGACTATCCTCCACTTTTTCCTGTGCGCGAAAAACGGCATCCGGGCCTCCGGCTATCAGTCCCTGAACCATTTCAGGATCAGTTCCAAACGTTGGCGGACACTCCGCGGCGTCCACAATTCCGATTCGGCCGCTTGTTCCGGAACCGGCGTAAAACAGCCGCCCTCCTTTTTTAAAACATTCCGTCGTTTTCTCAACAGCCAGCGCAATTTCGGGAAGCTTTTTCGCCACCGCATCCGCTACAAGTTTATCCTGATTATTGATGCAGGTAACGATCTCAAGCGGTCTGGCAAGATCGATATGCAGCGATTCCGGGTTACGCTGCTCGGTGTCAAGCGAGCTCAGATAGTTGAATTCATCGTTTGAATCAGCCAATTTTTGCTCCGGGATCAGTTATGCTTTCGCGTTTGCCACCAGACTGATTCGCTTACTTCGCCCGCGGCCTGCTTTACGGTTTTCTCCCCGTTCGACTGAGCGGCAGTTCTGTGATAGGCCAGTACGCCGGCAAGAGCCTCGTTCTTCAGCGATTCCTCACCGGGAGTAGTATCATGTTTCGCGTAATGATCCTGCACAAAATGGGTATCGTAGGTGCCGGATTTAAACACCTCGTGATCCATCACGTAGCTGCAAAACGGGATGGTAGTGCGGCAGCCGGCAATTCCGTATTCGCCAAGCGCCCGCTTCATCCGGCGAATCGCCTGATCGCGGTCGGCGCCATACGTTACCAGCTTGGAAATCAGCGGATCGTAGTTAATCGTAATTTTCTGGCCCGCTTCGATTCCGGCATCAACGCGCACTCCGATTCCAGACGGAATCCGGTGACTTTTTAGAAGTCCCGTGCTCGGCAAAAAGTTGTTTTCGGGATCTTCCGCGCAAATCCGGCACTCAATCGCGTGGCCCTTCATTTTGATGTCATCCTGCGTAAACGGCAGTTTTTCGCCCCTGGCTACACGAATTTGCAGCTCCACAAGATCAAGGCCCGTAATCATTTCGGTTACGGGATGCTCAACCTGTAATCGGGTGTTCATTTCGAGGAAGTAGAAATTTCTATGCTTATCAGCCAGAAACTCCACGGTTCCGGCACAGACATAGCCACAGCTTTTGGCGGCAGCTACCGCTACCTTTGCCATATCTGCACGCATCTGATTGGTCAGAAACGGGCTGGGCGCTTCTTCCACCACTTTCTGATGCCGGCGCTGAACCGAACACTCCCGGTCGAAAAGATGAACCACGTTTCCGTGCGTATCCGCCATAATCTGAAATTCGATGTGGCGCGGCGATTCCAGGTACTTTTCCACATACACACGGTCATCTCCGAACGCGCTCATCGCCTCTGATCTCGCCGTGCGGATACTGGATGTAAAATCCTCCTTACTATGCACAATCCGCATCCCTTTTCCTCCGCCTCCGGCTGCCGCTTTTATCATTACGGGAAACCCGATTTTAAGCGCGACCTCTTCGGCCTCGGCCACATCCTTCAAAGCCGATTTCGTGCCCGGCGGAAGCGGTATATTATTTTTCTCCATCAGATCACGGGCTTTTGTTTTATCGCCCATGGCGTCGATGGCGTTTTCCGGCGGACCTATAAAAGTTATACCTTCATCCTTACAACGCCTTGCAAATGATGCGTTTTCACTAAAAAATCCATAGCCTGGATGAATCGCATCTGCGCCGGTTTTCTTCGCGGCGCTGAAGATGGCATCCATGTTGAGATAACTTTTATTTGAGTCGGCTGCACCGAGACAAACGCTTTCGTCGGCGAGCAACACGTGCGGCATGGCGGCATCAACATCCGAATAAACGGCAACGGTTGAGATGCCCAGATCGCGGCATGTTCTAAGAACCCGAACGGCAATTTCGCCGCGGTTGGCAATAAGGACTTTCTTTATTTCAGGCATAGCGCGGTTCCCTGGTTAATCACTAAAATTTGTGATGATGATAGCGTTTTTTCCGAAAAGATGTACGGACGATTACGGGATATGATTTTTCAGCATCTCTGCGAAGGTCTCATCATCCAGCGGACGCTCCTCTCCCCAGATATCGAGCTGATAATCAATCGAACGGATATCAAGGTTTTCCGTCAGCTCAATGGCCTCAACTTTGTAGGGATCATAAAATGAGGAGACAATCCTCAGATCCGATTCGCGTATCCGGCCGAGAATTTGTTCGTCATCAAGGTACGGGATGAATTCAGCGGGATTGTTGTAATACACGTCATCATCGAAATAATCCCCGTAAAAACGGCGGTTGTTGAACGGCCCGCAAATGGAGATCAGCTTGCCAAACTTCTCGGGATGTTTGAACATCAGGTTGGATGCGTGGTAGGCGCCGGTTCCGACTCCCGCTACAATAATAAAATCGTTATCAGAATCTTTCAGAATGAAAGGCACCACTTCATCAATAATGTAGGACTCAAACTGGCCGTATCGCACAATACGCTGTCGCGGCGTGCTGTCGGTTGAAAGCAGGATTTCGTCGTTAAGGCACTGCACCTCATACACTTTGTTAAACCCGTTTTCGAGCTGAAAGCCAATCCCCGATTTAAGAATTCCGGTATCCGGTTTTCCATCTGATTTCGTGGTGGTCAGCCATAAGACCGGGGTTCCTTCCTCACCTGTAATACTGAGCTTCATTTTTTCCCCAAGGCTTGGGCTCGCCCAGGTTTTAGATTGTTTTTTCATATCAAGAGATAATATTAAGCAGAATTTTAGTACATCAATGATAGGATACGTTCTGATGTAAGCTACTAAAAAGCGCTTTTATCCTCTAATAAAATTTCAGGCAGTTTGGGTACGTAAAAGGCGTTTTTTCCACCATACTTTCGGCAGTACCGCAAGCTTTTCAGAAAGCGTTAAATGTGCACGCTGCGTAAATACCTGATATCCGTTTTCACGGATGCGCTGCAGAATCCGGCCGTAGTTTACGCTGGCCATATAAACCGGGAAACGGCTGTCCTGCGAAAGCATTTTTATCCCTTTGTCAGCGCGCGTGTAATAATCTTCCGCCCTGCTGATCTGGAATTCCATAAATGATTTAAATTTGTCATCCAGATTGTGATTGAACAGATCATCCTCAGTTATTCCAAACTGCTTAAGTTCGTCCTGTGGAAGATAAATCCGGCCTCTGGTGAGATCTTCGCCTACATCGCGCAAAATATTGGTGAGCTGCATGGCAATTCCCAGCTCTACGGCGTGCTCGAGCGCTTCATCGGTTTCGTACCCGAATACTTCAGAGGTCATCAGCCCGACGACAGACGCCACTTTGTAGCTGTAATCGTAAAGCTCTTCGAAATTGGCATAGCGGTTCTTTACAAGATCCATACTAACGCCTTCAATCAGCATCATCGGATACTCGAGCGGAATATGGTATTCTTTGAGAACATCAGATAACGCAAGCAAAATGGGGTGCTCAATGGTCTCGCCATTGTAAGTTCTCTCGAGATTTTGTTTCCAAAGCTCAATCCTTCCGACTACCTCATCTTTAGTCAGTTTTTTTTCACGGAGCAGATCTTCCGCCTCATCAACCAGATCATCTATATATCTGCAAAGGCCGTAGATGGCGAAAATACTGCGCTGCTTTTTATTCGGCAGAAAACGGGTTGCCAGGTAAAATGTGCGCGCGTACTCACGCGTAACGCTGCGGCAATGCTCGTATGCCGAACGCAAGTCATGGGCCGAAACTTCCTGTGTTACAGAACGATGGAAGGAGGTTTTTTCATAAACCGGCCTGATAATTTGATATGGCAGTCGCAGAATGATATTCATCGGAAGAAATTAGAGTGTTTACAAGACCTTAAAGAAAAAAACGTATGATTCGTTCCTTTTCTGCGAAAAAAGCTGACATTTTTTTACGGATTTGTCAGATATATGAACAAGATCTGTGAGATCCGTCGTAAACTTCCAGGTGGCTAAAACCGCTTCGCTACATAAGCACTTATCAAAATAGTAATACTTAAAAGCATCAGTTACAAATTATATTAAATCTATAACTTAACCTGTTTGGCTAAATGCCATATTAATCCTTTAATGTTCATGGGATTATTGAAATTTGGCTTATATTGTTTTTGTTCAATTTATTTTTGATTTGAATAGCTAATAAACGTTAATTTCATTTTTAATTGAAAATAGGCCTTATATTCAATTAACGTTTTGAACGGGATTTACAGACTGTCAATCCCCTTTTATGATCGGTAAACTCTCACAAACCTCCTTCCGAATTACAAGCCATGGCTAAAAAAATCACGATTTACGATGTAGCCAAAAAAGCAGGTGTTGCTATATCTACGGTATCGCGCGTACTCAACGAGTCTCCGTACGTTTCTGATGTTACGAAAGAAAAAGTGCAGTCAGCAATTTCTGAGCTTGACTTTCATCCTCAGGTAAACGCCCGGATGCTCGCCAAAAGGCAGCCGCAGATTATTGCCGTGGCGGTTCCTACATTCACCACTCCGTTCTTTAACGAAGTGCTGAAAGGCGTTAAGGATGAAATCAGCAAAATTGATCTGGATTTCATCATTTATAATACCGGTTCGGAAGATCCTGAAACAAATTTCAAAAATTTTGTTGATCGCGGTATTCCCGACGGACTTGTAATCTTTTCCATTAATATTAATCCTGAGGTGCACAAAAGGCTCCAGGACTACGATATTCCGATTATCCTTGTGGGATCAGATCATCCCTCCTACGATTATTTTTACTGGGATAACTACAAAGGAGGCTACATTGCCGGCGAGCATCTTGTACAGTGCGGTTATAATAAAATCGGCATGATCCGCTCGCACACAAAATCGAATATTTCCGACCTCCGCGAAAAAGGATTCCGTGACGCGCTTACCAAAGCCGGAATTGAGCTTAAGGATGATTACCTGGTAACCGGTATCACCCGGAAACATGCGGGATTCAGCGAAGAAGCAGGCTATGAGGCCGTAAAAATTCTGGAGCAGCGCAGTGCGGTTCCCGAAGCGCTCTTTTGCTCGAACGATGCCCAGGCTATCGGAGCGATGCACGCCCTGTCGGAATCCGGACTTCGTGTTCCTGATGATGTAGCCGTTATGGGATATGACAATATCAAAATTTCGAAATATCTCGGCATCACTACGATCGATCAGGCGATGTACGATGTGGGAACGCGGTCTATCCAAAGGCTTGCCGAGCGCTATAAGGAAAAGGATATCCCTCTTCGTCAGAGCGTAATTGAACCGGTGCTGATTCCACGCAGTTCAACCCGTAAAATCAGCTGAAAAACGTGAAATCTGCCGATTCCCATGGAATGTTCGAAAACTGCATAGATTTCACGCAGGTTCCCGGCTTTCCCGAACCATACCGCGGCAAAGTGCGCGATGTGTACTCGATTAACGACGATAAACTTGCGATCGTTGTAACCGACCGTATTTCAGCTTTTGATCACATCCTTCGCGGCTCAATTCCTTTTAAAGGGCAAATCCTGAACCGGCTGGCCGCTTTTTTCATGGAACAGGTCAGCGATATCATAAAAACACATCTTATTGATGTTCCGCACCCTAATGTAACGATCGCGCACGCGTGTAAGCCCCTGCCGATTGAAGTGGTTGTCCGGGGATATCTCGCCGGCCATGCGCTGCGGGAATATGAGAAGGGAAAGCGATCCCTCTGCGGCGTTTCGCTACCCGACGGCCTGCGACCGAACGAGGCATTTCCAGAACCCGTCATCACCCCCACCACAAAAGCTAAAAACGGGCATGATGAGGATATCTCAAGAGATCAGATCATCAGCCAAAAACTTCTGAGCGAAGAGCGGCTTTCTGAAATCGAGAAAACGGCCCTTAAGCTGTTCAAACGCGGAACAGAAATCGCCCGAAAGCGCGGATTGATTCTGGTTGATACCAAATACGAATTTGGAATCCTGAACGATGAACTCATTCTGATCGATGAAATTCACACGCCGGATTCCTCCCGCTATTTTTTGAAGGATGGTTACGAAGAAAATTTCAAATCAGGTAAGAAGCCGGATCAACTCTCAAAAGAGTTTGTAAGGGAGTGGCTGATCAGCCGGAACTTCATGGGGCGCAAAGACGATGTAATGCCCGGGCTTTCCGAAACGTTTCGTGTGGATATTTATCATCAGTACGCAAAATTGTATAACAAACTGACCGGCCACGATTTTACACCGGTGTATACACCCGACTTCGAGGGCACGCTCAAAGAAATACTGACAAGGTTCAGCAAAAAAAGCTAATTTTAGCCTTATCTAATATCGGCGATTGGCTGTCATCCGGCCCGATATTCCAAATTTTATCACCAGTGAACGTACTACCTTCAATGCCATCAATGTATAAAAGCATCATTCTTACTATTCTTTTTTCAGGATGCTTATTTGCGGCTCATCCAACCGAAAGTGCAGCGCAGCAGGCCGGTCTTTTTGCAGATCACATCCCAATAGAAAACAATAAAGAATTATCCCGGGATAATGATTCGCGCCCGAAAGTTGCCTTAACGCTTAGTGGCGGCGGCGCCAAGGGTTTTGCACACATCGGCGCGCTGAAAGTGCTTGAGGAAGTCGGCATGCCGATAGATTTCATCACCGGGACAAGTATGGGCGCGCTTATTGGCGGGCTCTACTCTATCGGCTACGGCACAGAGTTTATTGAAAGCATGGCTGATACGCTGAGCTGGACTGATTTATTTTCAGATGAAATTCGCCGCAGGCACATGCCGATGGAGGAAAAAGAGTGGGATGGTTTGTACCTCGTTACGCTTCCGATCATGGACTGGTCGATCAATCTGCCGTCCGGCGTGGTGGCAGGCCAGCGGATTGGAAAGTTGCTCACGGATCTCACCTGGCCCTATCCGGGACATCAGAATTTTCTCGAATTTCCAATTCCCTTCAAAGCAGTTGCCACCAATATCGTTGACGGGGAAATTGTGGTGATGAGCGAAGGATATCTCGCCGATGCCATCAGGGCGAGCATCAGTATTCCCAGCGTGTTTATGCCAATTACGGTTAACGGTGACAAGCTGGTGGATGGCGGCGTGGTACGAAACCTTCCGGTGGAGGAAGCCTTCGAAATGGGCGCCGATATTGTTATCGCGGTTAACGTTGCCGACCGCCTACGCGATGCCGATGAACTCCGGACCATCTTCGATATTCTGGATCAGACGGTCTCTTTTCAGATCTATAAATCCGTACAAACCTCGGCTGATCTGGCTGATATCACCATCACGCCCGATATTTCTGATTACGGAGTCAATTCTTTTGATAAAGTCCGCGAGCTGATTGATCTCGGTGAAAAAACGGCGCGTGAACATTACGATGAGCTGAAAGAGCTGGCCGAATCACTGAATACCACCGCAAAGGAAGTCACCGTTCCGGAGATACCCGACGAGGTGCTGATTAAGGACATCAAGGTGATTAATGCCGAACACTCATCGGACACACAAATAAAAAACAAGATGATGGTTAGGCCGGGAGACCGCGTTACGCGCGAATATCTCGGGGATGGTATTGAACGAATTTACGGCATGCAGTTTTTTGAGCGCGTTACTTACCGTCTGGTTTCGGAGGATGATGACGATGAAGGATATCTGCTCGAAATTGATGTATATGAACGCGAACAGGATGTGTTCCGGTTTGGGTTCAACTACGATAATTACAACAAAGCCTCCATCCTGCTGAACACCACGTTCCGGAATTTATTCAATCCGAGTTCCATCATCCGTCTGCACCTTAAACTCGGTGAAGAGCCCTATTTTGATGCCATTTACTTTAACTATCTCACGCTTAGCTCAGATATCGCGCTTCGTCTGCGCGCAAATTACAGTCTCAGCAATATCGATATATTCAGTCCGGATGGCGATCGTTTATCTACATTTTCGACCGATACCTTCTTTATAGAATCGCACTTTTTGCCGGTAACCACCAATCAGGTCTATGCCGGTATCGGGCTCCGAAAAGAACTGTTCCACGTAACACGAAGCATCGGTGAACTGGATTTTCCGGGTGGATTTTCCTCGATAACGTCCGGCTCCGCCATTTTCCGCTTCGACAATAAAAACCGAAAGAACTTTACCAAAAGAGGTCACAGAGTTGATCTTGAAGCAACGCACACCATAAATCTTTTCGATAACTCCCTGAACTTTTTCCAAACAGAAGCAGAGTGGCAGGGATTTTTCCAGCTGCACGATAAGTGGGTGCTGCAATCAGGAATACATGCCGGATTCGCGACCAGCTCTGACCTGCCCCTCCACAAACAGTTTTATCTCGGCGGATATCCGGATTTTTCCGGTTACAGGCCGTATGAAATTGCCTCGAGCAACATCCGAGCCGGACACTTAGGACTCCAGTTTGAATTTATGAGCAACAATTTCTTTGAGATCAGAGGAAATTCCGTAAACACCGAAGAATTCTACGTATTTGATCTGACCCCCGAAAATACGCTGATCGGCTGGAGCTTCACATACGGAATTAACTCCATGATCGGCCCCGCCCGCATCAGCTACATGGGCAGCCCGCGAAATCCGGTTATGATTACGTATTCGCTTGGGGTGAGGTTTTAGGGGTGTGATGACAAGGCACTAAAGCAGTGCCTCGAAAAAACAAAGAGTTGAAAGATTTTTTAAAAGTATTTTCTAAATCTAAGACAAGCCATACTTTGTAATTATTACTATGCTTGCTAACTTTTTGAATGAAAAAGAAAAGAATATATGTCGAAACCACCGTTTTTAGCTACCTGACGAGCAAACCTTCAACCAATTTGATAAATGCAGCAAGACAGCAAACGACAAATTTGTGGTGGGAAAATAGACGTAAGGATTTTCATTTATTCGTGGCATTGCCCGTTATAGCAGAAGCATCAAATGGTGATCCTGATGCTGCAAAAAAACGACTTTCAGTAATCCGAAAACTACCTGTGATCGGCTTAACACCTGAAGCCAGTAAATTAGCTGACTTTCTAATCAAAGAAACACCTTTTCCTGAAAATGCCGAAATTGACGCTTTACACATAGCTATAGCATGTGTAAATCAATTTGATTTCATTTTAACATGGAATTTTAAGCATATTGCAAATGCAGAGATTCGCTCAAAACTCGAAATACTGGCGGAGAGTCAGGGTTACCGTCTTCCAATTATTTCAACACCCGAAGAATTCATATATTAACAATATGAAAGATGATCCAATTATAGCAGATATACGAAAAGCGCGAGAAGATATATCCAGGCGTTTTGGCGGTGATATGGCTAAGATTTATGCTTACTTCAAAGAAGAAGAGCAAAAACTCGATAAAAAAGTAAAATACGGCCGTCAGCAAAAAAAGAGAGCGACTCCCTCAAAGTAATCTAAATAACTGGCATATTCATCAGGATCTAAACACTACCTACCTCATTCAATTCTGATATCGTATACCTGCAAGCCTGAAAACTAAAAATCCCGATCGTTCTGGTTTGACTTAACCCGGATTATTCACCAAAGCCTGCCCCGACTAATTCGGGGAATTTTTTCCGCTGGCAAGGCGAAGCTGATAAAGTGAGCGGAAGGGTACTGATGTACCCTGAGCACATTTTATCAGCTTTAACGCAGCCATCGGGGAAAAGTCGCCGTCTTTTGATACACCCAAATTTGAGAGAATACATATTTGTCCTAGGTTAAAATATATCAACTGCCTACATCACATATTTTACTGCTTCGTGAATAATCCGGGTTAAATACCTTATTTTAGGCTTCCTGATTTTCCTGAAAAGGCACCAATACAATAGCTTATGAGTCCACAGAACAAGCGCATGATCTTCCTGATTCAATGTCCCGATCAAAAGGGGCTTGTCGCTTCTATCAGCACCTTTTTTTATAAGAGAGGATTTAACATCCTGCAATGCCAGCAGTATTCTGATCTGATGAACGGCCAGTATTTCATGCGGCTCGAACTTTCTTTGAGCGACCTGAACTCCTCACGTAAACAGCTGGAGCAGGATTTCGAAACATTTGGGAAAGAGTTTTCGCTGAAGTGGTCGGTCGACTACACCGATGAAATCCAGCGTATGGCTATTCTTGTTTCCAAAACATCTCACTGTCTGTACGATCTGCTGCTCCGCTGGAAGGAAAACGAATTCCAGTGCGAAATTCCGCTGATCATCAGCAACCACCCTGATCTTGAAAATGTGGCCAACCAGTTCAAGATCCCCTACTACTGCCTTCCTGTTACCGCAGAAACAAAAGCGGAACAGGAGAAAGAAGTTCGAAAGCTGCTGGATTCACACCACATCGATCTGGTTGTGCTGGCGCGCTACATGCAGATTCTCAGTCCCGATTTTGTGGATGCCTACGAGGGAAACATCATCAATATTCACCACGCCTTTTTACCGGCGTTTCAGGGGGCAAATACGTACCAGCGTGCCTACGAACGGGGCGTTAAAATGATTGGCGCCACCTCCCACTACACTACCAAAGACCTCGACGAAGGCCCCATCATCGAGCAGGACGTGCAGCGCGTAAAACACGAACACACGCCCGAAGAACTAAAGCAAATCGGCCGCGATATCGAGCGGATCGTTCTCGCCCGCGC
>PXAI01000330.1 GCA_003567135.1 Balneolia bacterium
CAGGGATCAGACGAATATCTCTCCGGAATCTTCAACTCCGAGCTGACTTACGAAACAGAGATGGATATTTTTCTTGATCCTATTATTGAAACTACTGTTTCTGAAGGTAACTTCGGCCTCAGACGTGCCCGCTTCAGAGGACACCCGACTCAAAATCGTGCTGCAGACTTACTTAGAGTTGAGCAACTCCGCGATTTGTCGCTGGATACATTTATGGCGCTGTTTAAAATCAGAGATGGCGTAATGACGATCAACGAGCTGAACCTGACCAGCCGTGGAATCGGCGTTGAGATGCAGGGCACGCAAAATCTGATTACCGAAGCGCTCAACTATCGCGCAACGGTTGTGATACCCGGAAATCTCGCATCAAACCTGGAGCCGGTTATTACGCGTGCCGGCGTGGATGCCCTGAAGCGGTCAGACGGAAATGTGCCGGTGCCGGTTGCCATTCGGGGTACAACCGAAGATCCGCGCGTTACGCTGGATCAATCCGCTATTGAAAAAGCCGTGGAGCGTTATCTTCGCGAGCAGGGTGAAGGTGCCATCAGAGACCGCCTTAGAAACCTATTTGGAAACTGAGGGCTAAATCAAACTCGCGCCAAAGATGTATGAAAAAAAGATTCCATGACACATAAACCGTTTCGGATATCAGGCCTGATCATCTTAGTCGTCATGTTGGTGTCGTTTCCGTCACATGCCCAGCAAATGATGCGTCATTTTGATAACGGCCTGCAGGTTGGCGCTTCCATTAACTACGGCGGAATCCACTTTGAAAGCGGCGCTGCTCCTTGGAGCGGCCGGCTGAAAGAGTCAGTTGGGATGCAGCTTCACGCTACATATGGCCAGAATATATTTACTTTTTTGTCAGTTAATACCGGCGTATCCCTTTTTGTAAACCGCTATGCATTTGATACTCAATCAACTCCCGCAGATGACGGTACCGAAAGCGAAATCCATACTTTTATGGACTGGAGCGTTGGTACAGCCTACGTCGGGGTTCCGCTGAATATCGTTCTAAGGCCGCTCGAACTGAGATCATTCTACGCAGTTATTGGCCCTGAAGTCAGCTTTAAAATTGACCATACAAATGGCACCATCGAAACGATTGTTGAAAACTATTCCCGTGAACCCAATGAAGTACTTGAAGAGGTGCTGTACGATACACCGGAAAGATCAGAAGACAGAATCTGGTTTATAAATGCAGCACTCGGCTATAGCTTCAGCTGGATACCCTGGAACATTGAACTCGGCCTGAAACAGGGCATCACGCCCTATCAGAGCGGCGAAGGAATCGTAACCTCGCGAATACGAAGTGCTTTTCTGACGGCGGCGTATCGGTTTTAATGTTTTTTAAAAACGTTTGTGAGATGAGTTTCAACCCACCAATTACCCCCGGCAAATAAACCGGGGGTGAGATGCAAATAATCAGTTCACGTGCGTCAACTCGGCGCGGAAACGGGGGGCGTCGTGGCGTTCGAGGTAGTAGATGAATCGTCCCTCTTCGAGATCCATGTGCATCATCCAGACGTTCGTGGCGGCTTCGGGTAAAATCTGAGCCGTGTGTGAGTCAGCCGGAAAAAGCTGCATCGTGCCCGTTCCTGAATCAGATGCGAATCCGCCGTATCCGGTAAGCGGTTCTTCGCCTTCGGGATAATCTTTATCACCGATATGATCGTGGTAGAGGTGAAGGCCATCATCCTGCATGGTCAGAACCCAGGTTGCGTGCCAGGTGTCGCCGTCGCGGAACAGATCAACCTCAATGCGATCCTCCTCGCAGCTTCTGATGTGCACATTCAGCTCGGTATTTACCAGAGCATGATCGTCATCATCAGGATAGGTGCTGCTTCCGGTGAAACGCTCATCGCAGAGGTCGGACAGGTTCGAGAAAAACAGATCCTGAGCGCTGGCAATCACTTCGTATCCGTCTGCCGGCATGGGTTGCTCGGCAGAGTCGTTTCCGCAGGATGCGATCAAAAATGAGAGAAGAAGAATGACTGATAGTAATTTCATAGGTAAAAAAAGATTGGTTAAGAAGTTGCGATAAAATGGGGAATCCACCCGAAATATTCAAAATTACTGAATGGTGTTTTTAATCAACAACATGAGCCGCAATTCGAAGCGGAGCCCCGCTGCCGTTTTTGATCTTCATGGGAAATGCAGCGACGTACGCGCCTTTAGCTGGAAGCTTATCCAGGTTCGCCACGTTCTCAAATCCGGGGATATTCTGCTCAGAAAAAATCTGATGCGTTTCAAAAAGCTCTGATCTTCCGTAATCGAGGCTGGGCGTATCGAGTCCGACCGCGTTGATAGTGCGATTTTCAACGAGCCACTTCGCGGTGTCGGGATGAATCCCTGGAAAACTCAGCTCAGCGACACCTTCTTCGCCTTTTTTCGCCGTACCCATGTACTGCTCCGCATCCGGCCAAAACTGTCCCATTCCTGTTCGAAACAGGATGATGGCGTTATCAGGAATCCGGCCGTAAGATTGCTCCCAGTTTTCCAGATCGCTGATCTTAATTTGATAATCTCTGTCGCGGGAGACGGGTTCAGTTGCATCCACCACAACCGCCCGGCCGGTAAGCTGGTTCAAATCAATTTGTTCAACTGATTTTCGGTCTTCATAAAAATGAATCGGAGCATCGAGATGAGTTCCTCCGTGCTCAGCAGTGCAAATATTATATGATTCGTAATAAAATCCGGCATCTGTAAATCCGGCGAAAACGGAATCAATTTCGAAGGTGTCGGAGGTTGGCCAGTATAGTGTTTCCTCAGAAAATTCGTAGGTAAGGTCAATCCATCGCCCGTTTTCCCATTCGTAGTTTTTTTCCGGCGTGCACATCATGAGAAGAAAAGCTGCGGAGATAATCAGCAGGTATTGTGGCTTAAACAGCATAGCAGAGATAATTTTTATTGAATTGTTAAGTGACGACTTTCGAATATAGGTAATAGAACCAATTAGTTTATCGTTTTTAAAACGACTGAGAAATTTCGCCTTTGCAAAGCTGAATCGTAAAATTGTACAGCATAGAGCGCAAACCGCTGACTGGATGATTTTGTGTATGTTGTTTTAAAACCTGAATTTCGTTAATCTTTCTTAAAGATTATCAGGGCAAGCCAATTTATTATGTTATCGTCGACTGACTTAGCGAAGAGAAATAATATTTGTATATCCGGGAATGGGGATCAGGCTTTGCTTTTTGCTCATGGCTACGGGTGCGACCAGAATATGTGG
>PXAI01000054.1 GCA_003567135.1 Balneolia bacterium
GATTTCGACAACGTATTTGCCGGAAGCCCGTCCGGCCCGGTTCTTACCGTAAACCCTGAAGATCTTGACTTCGGCGAAGTTGCTGTCGACTTTACTGATGAACTCACGTTTACTATTACAAACACCGGACTGGAAAATCTTGCTGTTCTTAGTGTCACATCTGATACAGATGAATTCACCACTGATTTCAGCCAGGCTCAGATCCTTGCTCCTGAAACAAGCTTTGATGTTCAGGTTACGTTCGCCCCTACCGCAGAAGGTGACGTATCCGGTAATATTGTTATTGAAAGCAACGATACATTCAGCACCACCTTTATGTATCCTGTAATGGGTGAAGGAGTTCTTCAATCAAGCATTTCTGTAGATCCTGAAGCGATCGAAGAAGATGCTATGGTTGATGTAAATGCTCAGGGCGACATGGTTGAAACTGAGCTTACCATTACCAATGATGGCGATGGCCGTCTCGATTTCAGTTTCCCTGATTTTGCCCTTGCTAAAGCACCACTTGGCCAGGACATGATGGTTGCCAATATGCTGAAACAGCGCGCAACTGTTGAACTGACTGAAGCTGATATGCAGGCAAATACAGAGCGCCGCATAATAAACAGTTATCTCGCCGGCGATCTTGACGTTATTACTCCCGCACAGCGTACAATCATCGACAACCACTATGCCAGCGATGAGAGTGGCTTTAGCGGTACCGGCCTGATGATGGATGACGCGCTTGTTATCGAGTTCGAAGACCTTACTGCCTCTGGTGGCGAGTTCTTCCTGCTTAACGATGGCGACTGGAGTGGCGAACTGACTTCCGTTATCGCTGACTTCGTCATGGATGCTTCATCCGGCGGAACATGGGCGAATGACTTTGCCGTATTGTTCACTACCGAGCCTGAAGTATCCGAATCTTCTGTTTTTCTGCAGGTTGGTGGCTTAACCAATTACGGCGGCACAAGAATTGCATGGGGTACCGGCGGTAGCAGCGCTCCGGGTACTGCTGTTAACACGACTATCGATATTCCGGATGCCGTTGATATGGATGGTGTTTACGTATGGATCGGCCACGGCTGGGATCCGGGCGGAGAAAGTTCATGGACAGGCGCAGTTGGCCTTTCCGGCGTTTCTGACTCAGGTCCGTTTGTCGCAGATGTTGAACCATCCTCAGGATCAGTAGATCCGGGCGATTCAGTTACCATCACCGTTATGCTCGATCCAACTGACCTGGTTGGCGGAACGTACACTGATGTACTGACGATCATGTCTAACGACCCGGAAACCCCGGAAGTTGACGTACCTGTTACTCTCAACGTAACCGGTGTACCTGATCTCGCTGCTACTCCTGATCTTCTCGACTTCGGCCAGGTATTTACCGGCGAAGCGGTTGTGGAGTTTGTGGAAGTTGAGAACGTCGGTTCTGACATGCTCGAAATAGCGTTCTTCAACACCGACCGGGATGCATATATAGTAGAAACCGAGCCGGTGACACTTGCACCTGGCGAGATCTACCCGTTACAGGTAACATTTGCTCCGCTTCTGGTTCGCGAGAAAAACGGAACACTGTTTATCTACAGCAACGCTATGCAAAGCCCTGTCTTTGTACAGCTTCGCGGTGAAGGTATCGATCCGGGCGTTCTGGAAACCGATCCTGATGCACTCGCATTTGAGGTATTTGAAGGTGAAAGCGGTGATCAGATGATTCGTCTGCATAACACCGGCGGTACTGCTATGGCGTACAACATCGGCTTCAGCGAAGACGCTGCACGTGTTGCACCAGGCTCATTCGAACTGGCACCGGGCGGCGACCGCGCTGCTGCTGAACCGGCTGAATCAAGTAGCCGCAGTCTTGATCAGGCTACCGTGAATGAAAGGCTGGCTCAGGCTACGCGCACTACTATGATGCCGCTTGCAAGCAACCCAATGCACGTATCAAGTGCGCTGAAAACTGCTCCCGACAGCCGTACACCATCCGCTTCCGACGTAACCCTTCTTGATGATCATGAAGTAGATCTCTTCTTCTATGATACAACAACTGAAGGTGCCGTTTCTGCCGGGCCAACATGGCTGGGTGCTGCCCGTTTCACCGCTGATGAACTCGGCGATTTCTACGGCAGCCACATGCTTACAGCTATTCGTATCCATATTAGCGAGCTGAGCTTTGCTTCACTTGAATTAAAAGTATGGGAAGGCGGCTCATTTGGTGATCCGGGAACCGAAATCTACTCCATGAACATCACCGATGATGTAGTGGTTGAAGATTACACCACCCACATTCTTGAAACGCCTATCGAGCTTCAGGAAGGACTCGAGTACTGGGTTGGCCATCAGGTTGCCGGCAACGCAGATGATACCTTCCCGTCCACGACCGACTTCCAGAGCCCGTACGCTGATGGAAAAGGTGGATGGATTAACTTCCAGGGCGACTGGGCACAAATGCCTGACTTCGGAGCCAACTTCATCCGTAACTGGAAGATTCGTGCAGTTGTTACCGAAGATGCCGGTGTGGAATGGCTCTCTGCTGATGAGCCGGAAGGCGTCATCGAGCCGGGCGATTTCGCAGACATAACCGTTACCGCCGACGCTTCCGAGCTTGAAATCGGTCAGTACATGGCGAACATGGTTGTATCAACCAACTCAACCGTAACGCCATCTGTTTCTGTACCGATAACGCTTGACGTTCTCGAAGCTGAGCCGGATGCTGAAATGGTCACTTTCCAGGTGAACATGAGCGTTCAGGAAGAACTCGAAAACTTTGATCCGTCTGTTGGTGACATGGTTTACCTGCGCGGTGGATTCAACGACTGGAGCGTGGTTGAAGGTGAAGAACTCGTTGAAGGCGATGAGCCCGGCGTATTCACCCTCACCTATGAACTTTCAGGCGGAGCCGGAACTACCTATGGCTACAAATACTTCATCGTAGCCGGCGACGATCGTCCGCTTCCGAATGACGGATGGGAAGGTCAGGTTGGCCCTGACGGCGCTGAAGACCGTGTGGTTGAACTTATCGGTGAAGATCAGGTTCTGGATGTTGTGTTCTACAACAACGTGATGGACGTAAGTGTTGAGTACACCGACGACATCCCAACCGAGTTCGCGCTCGGCCAGAACTACCCGAATCCGTTCAACCCAACGACCAACATCACCTATGCCCTTCCGGAAGCTGCCGAAGTTCGCCTCGATATCTTCAACGTTCAGGGCCAGCGTGTTTCAACACTGGTCAGCGGAATGCAGAACGCCGGAACGCACACCGTAAGCTTCGACGCCTCAAGGCTCGCCTCAGGTATCTACCTGTACAGGCTGCAGGCCGGGAGCTTCACCCAGACTCAGAAAATGATGCTGGTTAAGTAACCTGAAAACGTGCACTAAAGCACGTAAGTAAATCCAATTAAAGCCTCTGATCACATTTGTGGTCAGGGGCTTTTTTATTTGTAAATAGTTATCAAACATTTAAGCATGGATTTATTACTGTTTAATAAAAATGTTTTCATTTTCGCAACGCCCCGAATCCAAGTCTATCTATTTATAAACTTAAGCTCAAACCACTATTTAATATGGGGCAACACACTTGTTAAGTGGTGATATTTTTGCTCAATATTGTGTAATTCCGGCGATCCGAGCCATTCTTCGCGGTTTGCTAATCTATATAGTGGTTCTTTTATTGAGGCAATCAAAGACGGCCCTAATAATATGGATATATCATAAATCCTGACACCTATATATACAGGGCTTAACTCAAGATTTCGCCTAAACAAATAACTAACCAATAGATCAGAAATGAACAACACGTACAATATTTCTCATCTGTTCAGAAAAGGCTTCCTGCTTACAATATTACTATTGTTTGGCAGTACAAGCCTGTTTGCACAAACAGCCGACGACAGGTTGTTACAGCAAATTCTCGACAGAGAGATCGAAGTAACAACTTCCGAGCAAAAGGAAGTACTAACAAACCATCTAAACGAGGTAAATGCTGTTCCCGGAATAGTACAGTATTCACCCAGAGCCGCCGGCCAGATTATGGTAGCGGATACCTTCATGTTTGAAGATTTCACCGACGGAATTCCCGGTGACTGGGATCTTCAGGATTTATCCGGTGCCGGACTTATGTGGATGGTTGATAGCAAAGCCAGAACTTTTCCTGCCGGTGAAGGCGACTTCAATACTGGTGAATACGCCATTGCAGACAGTGATGACGCAGGAATTGGAAACTATGTTTACACCTCAATGACAACCTCTGCTATTGATATCAGCAGCACAGATGTAGTTGGTATTGATGTAATTCATGATTACAACCATCTGGGCAGCAGCAGTGCATCCATTGAAATTAGTGGAGATGGCGACGACTGGATGGAAGTTGCATTTTTTGATGCAGATGCCAGAAACCAGCTCGCAACAATCCCTGTTCCTACTTCAATCTCCGAAGGAGATGATCTCTATGTTCGCTTCACCTATGATGACGGTGACGACTGGAACTGGTGGTGGGCCATTGATGAAATCACCGTTTATGAACCTGCTGACCCTGTACCTGCAGTTACCTTTTCGCCCGAAACATTTGATTTCGGAAACGTTTTCCTTCAGGGTGGCGGCGTAATTGAAGCTACATTTTCAAACTCCGGATTTGGAGAACTTGATGTAGATATCGCACCTCCGGCAGAAATATCTGCAGACGTTGCCTCATTCAACCTCGGAACCGGTGAAACACAGACTGTTGTAATGACATTCGATCCCGTTGAAGACGGCACCTACGAAGAGACTGCTACAATAACAACAAATATACCCGGCTTTGAAACCATCGAAGTTGATGTTACTGCAGAAGTTGAAGAAGCTGCCACGACTTCATTATTGGTTCAGAACTTCAACGACACTCCTACAGGCAGTATTCCTGATAACTGGAGTTCCTTCAGGTTTAATGTATCTGCTGAAGATGGTTTCGGTGACGATCCTGCTGAAGAGCAACGCCTGACAGCTAACATCTGGAGCTTCGCACCAGACGGCTGGGTTCAGACTCCGTTTGTAGATCTCGAAACAGATCCGTTTGCGGAATTCAGGTACAGAGTAGTGGATTGGTCCGGTTACCCGTCTACAGCTACACCGGCTGGTAACTTTGAAGCTACGGTTTACATTACAACCGACTTCGGTGCTTCATTCGAAGAGCTTTATGTAATTCACGAAAATCACGTTGAAAGCCTCGATTACGCACTCGTTGAGTTCGATATGTCAGACTACGAAAATGAAACAGTAGCTCTGTATATAGAGGTAGATCACGTGGCCGGAGACTTCTTCTTTGATTTTGACACCTTTTTTGCAGGTTCAGCGGTAGGCCCGATTGCAGAACTTGATCCTGAATCACTCGACTTCGACGAAGTTGCTGTTGATTTCACCGAGGAACTCACGTTCAGCATTACCAATACCGGAACCGAAAACCTTGCTGTTACGTCAGTTTCTTCTGATAATGCGGCATTCTCAACCGATTTCACACAAGCTGAGCTGATCTCTCCTGATCAGTCGCTTGACGTTACCGTTACGTTCGCTCCAGATGCTGCCGGCACATTCGACGGCAATATTGTAGTTGAAAGCAACGACGAATTTGAGCCTGTACAAAATGTTGAAGTAACCGGTGTAGGTGTACTTCCATCAGAAATCGCAACTGACCCCGACGCGCTTGAAGCCAGTCTTGAAGTAGATGCGGAAGGTGCAGGCGAAACTGAAACACAGCAGCTCACCATTCTTAACGAAGGCGACGGCGACCTGCAGTTCTCCTTCCCTGCTTTTACAGGTGAAAGAACTGCCGATAACACCATCCGCTTTACGCAGGATATTCTTTCAGGTGTTCAAACCTCAAGAATTGCCGGCGAAATTAGTGATGAAAACATTACCGCCGCGCTCGACAGACGCACGTATCAGCAGTATGTTGATGGCGAGCTTACGCACGTTGGCGCACGCCAGCAGGCTTCAATCGACAGAATTGAGGCACAGCGCGAAATTTCTTCACCTGTAATGCTCATGGAAGATCCTGACTTCATCATTGAAGTTGACGCCCTTGATTTTGGCGGTGGCGAATTCATGCAGGCTGTAACCGGTCTTACAGGCGAACTTACTTCAGTTTCAGGAATGCTTGAAATGCTTTCTGCTGAAGGCTTAACCTGGACAAACGATTTTGCCGTACTTGTTACTGACGGGCCGGATCTTAATGATTCAGAGCTTCTCCTACAGGTTGGTGGATTAACCGACTTTGGCGCAGCGCAAAACCTGAGCTGGGTTGGCGGCGGATCAGCTACTACTCCTATTGACGAAGTAGTGGAACTTGATACTCCAATCGAGTTTGAAGAAGATTACTACGTTTGGATTGGTAACGGCTGGGATAATGCCGGCGCAGGCGGAGTTTGGGATGGTGAAGTAGGCCTCTTCGGCGTAACCGACTTCCAGGCTAACTTCCTGTCATCTGTTGAGCCCGCAATGGGAACCATTGCACCAGGCGAATCCATGACCGTTGACGTTACATTCGACAGCAACGACCTGATTGGTGGAACGTACACTGATGATCTGGTCATCAATTCAAACGACCCGGTAAACCCAACTATCGAAGTACCAACAACACTTAACGTAAGCGGTGTTCCTGTACTCGCGGTTGATACCGATCTGCTCGACTTCGGCACCCTCTTTGTTGGTGAAACCGAAGAAGACGCAGTAGTTGTAACAAACACCGGTACCGATGTACTCACCATCAGCTTCTTCAACACAGACCGCGACGCGTATGTAGTGGAAACAGAAGTTGTGGAAATTGAGGTCGGTGAATCTTATAATCTCGAAATTCTCTTTGCGCCGCTTCTCCCAAGAGAAAAGAATGGTACACTGTTTATTTACAGTGACGGCCCCGAAAGCCCTGTATTCGTACAGCTTCGCGGTGAAGGTATCAATCCTGGTATCCTTGCATTCAGCCCTGAAGATATTGAGCTGAACGTAGAACTGGGTGAAAACGGATTCTTTACCTTTGAGATTATCAATGAAGGCGCCGCTGAGTTTGACTACTCTCTTGGTGGAAGTCTCGTTGACGGAAGCGCAAGATTCCTCTCACCAGAAGGAACAGTAACTGAAATTGAAACCGTTGAGCCAACCGGCCGCAGCGCTGAAGGTGAAAACTTCGTTTCAGTACAGGATGCTGACATGTCAACGGATCTTGAGCCGATTGAAGGCATCATTCCGTTCGTAAGCAGAAGCATCACCAACGAGGAAGTTGTACTTACGCACTCTCTCTCCGATGAAATCGAGGAGTTTAACGGAGTATCATGCCCGCAAGGTGATAATTTCTTCCTGCGTACCTACACACTGTCTGACTTCGACATCAACGATGATTTTGAAGTAACTGCAGTTCAGTTTGGTATTGAAGAATTGAACGCTGAGCGTCCGATGGTAGCAAATATCTACACGCTCGACGGAGCTATGCAGTATGCGAACATGACGTTTGTAAGCAGCTCAACAACATTAATTGCCACGCCAGCTGATGCAGGTACAATCCTGACGATCCCGGTAGAAGCCGAGATTGAAGCAGGTTCTACGATTGTTGTAGAAATAGAAGTTCCGGAAGTACCGGGCGCAAACTTCTTCCCTGGCGGTAATTCAGCAGGTGCAACCGCGCCAACTTATCTTGTTGGCCCCGGATGCGCTATTGATGAGCCTACCGTACCAGGCACCATCGATCCTGACTTCGACGACATGAACACTATTCTTAATGTGGTGGGAATTGTTGACGACAGCATCTTTGTATTCGAACCTTCAGAAGGTACCGTTGGTGCCGGCGAATCGGTTCAAATCACAGCAGAAGCACTTACCGAAGAGTTTGAGCTCGGAACGTACAATGCTGAAGTTGTAATCAACACTTCTTCCGTAGCCACACCCGTTGGTGTAATTCCGGTTGAAATCAATGTATCAGAAACCATTACTACCGGCGTACAGCTCGTGCACAACGCGGCTGATCCTGCTGCGGCAATGGTTGATGTATATGTGAATGGTGACCTCGCGGTTCCGGAATTTGAATTCCAGACTGCCACACCGTTTGTTGATCTCCCGGCAGGTGTTGAACTTACTCTCGATGTCGTACCATCCGGTGCTGATCTCGCTGAGTCTGTTTACACAGCTGAAGTTATGCTTGAAGAAGGTGTGAACTACACCGTACTCGCAAGCGGAGTTCTCGATCCGGGCGCATTTACCCCGAATCCTGACGGCGTTGACACCGCGTTCGACCTCGATATTATCGAAGGAACGCTTACATCAGCATCCGACGAAAGCGAATTTGAATTCCTGATCTACCACGGTTCAACCGATGCACCTGCAGTTGATGTAGTTGCCAGAGAAGTTGGTCCGCTTGTTCAGGGTGCAGCTTTCAGAGACAACACCGATTACTTTGGTGTGATGGCCGACAGCTACCTGCTCGATGTTTTCGTATCAGGTACCGACGAGCCTGCTTTCACATTCCTGGCTGAACTTACAGGCCTTGAAGGACGCGCGGCAGCTGTTGTTGCAAGCGGATTCCTCAATCCTGCAGGAAACCAGGACGGCGCACCGCTAACGCTTCTCGCAGTACTTGACGACGGTACCGTTGCCGAGCTGCAGAACGTAACCAGCGTTGACCCAACCGACGGCGATGTTCCAACCGAGTTCGCGCTCGAGCAGAACTACCCAAATCCGTTCAACCCGACTACCAACATTACGTATGCCCTGCCTGAAGCATCTGAGGTTCGCCTCGATGTTTACAACATCCAGGGACAGCGGGTTGCAACACTTGTGAACGAGCAGCAAAATGCCGGCACGCACACAATTGCATTCGTCGCCAGCCGCCTCGCATCAGGTGTGTATCTGTACCGCCTGCAGGCAGGAAGCTTCGTTGATGTACAGAAAATGACGCTGGTTAAATAAGATCAGCCGCTCAAACAGGTTTCTAACCTGATTTTAAAGCCCGTCAGTTTTTACTGGCGGGCTTTTCTTTTTTATAAAAACAGACCCGGCAACTTTAAACTTCAATGAAACTTTGTTTTTTAGTATTATTCCCGCTTGCAATACGCCGTTAGTATGGCTCTTCTCAACCATTTACCAATCAAAATCACGTTAACCGGCACATGAGTAATCAAACCGGATCAGACAACACATCCCCGGCAGCTCCCTCAAAAAAACAGAAAAAGGATTTTTTCACCAGATTCCTGGACTTCGTTGAATGGCTGGGTAACCTCCTTCCGCATCCGGTTACGCTTTTTGCTCTTTTTTGTCTTGGCGTAGTTTTAATCAGCGGATTAGCCGAATGGCTCGACTGGAGCGTTGAAGATCCGCGTGATGACACCGGCGAAACGATCATCTCTCCAGTAAGCCTTCTGAATGCCGACGGGCTCAGGATGATCATCGCTAATCTGGTTACGAACTTCACAAGCTTCGCTCCGCTCGGAACCGTACTCGTGGCGCTGCTTGGTGTTGGTGTGGCCGAACACTCCGGGCTTATCAAAACATCCATTCGGGGGATTGTGCTCGGCGCGCTAAAAATCCAGCCTACCTACGATCCGGATGCATCGCTTATCGTCAGAATGATCAAAAAGCCGCTGAACTACTTTTTCCAGCCGCGCATTTTGGTTACGTTTGCCATCGTTTTTTCGGGGATTATCTCCAATACAGCTTCCGAGCTTGGGTATGTCGTCCTCGTTCCGCTTGGAGCCGTCGTATTTCTCTCTCTGGGGCGTCATCCCCTTGCAGGCCTTGCTGCTGCCTTCGCCGGAGTTTCCGGGGGATACAGCGCGAATCTGCTCCTTGGCACCATCGATCCCCTGCTCGCCGGACTTACGCAGGAAGCAGCCCGTCTGGTTGACGAAACCTATGTTGTTCACGCCGCGGTTAATTATTACTTCATGTTTCTCAGCGTTTTTGTGATTTCCGCGCTGGGTACGTTCGCCACGGTTTACATTGTGGAGCCTAAACTCGGCCCATACGATCCGAGCATCGCCATGGAAGATCTCGACGAAACAGAGGGAATGGATCCGCTCACCAAAGAAGAACTTCGCGCACTTGGCTGGACCGCACTTTCTGTTCTGGGGATGTTCGCCGTTCTCGCGCTTGCCGTAATTCCTGAATGGGGTGTCTTGCGAAATCCGGACGCCGATCAGTTTCCTGCCACCATATCCCCCTTCCTGAATGGGATCGTTGCGTTTATTTTCATCGGATTTATCATTCCGGGCCTCGTTTTCGGATATCTGACGGGAACCATCAAATCTGACCGCGACGTAATCGACGGCATGGCCAAATCGATGGCAACGCTCGGGCTTTACATCGTGATCGTATTTTTTGCAGCTCAGTTCGTGGCGTACTTCGGCTGGACCAACCTCGGGCAGATCGTTGCGGTTAACGGCGCGAATTTCCTCCGCGATATGAATCTCGACGGCCCATCCGTATTCATTTTCTTCATTTTCATTTCAGGTTTTGTGAACCTGATGCTCGGCTCTGCGTCAGCGCAGTGGGCCGTTACGGCACCGATTTTTGTTCCGATGCTCATGTATCTCGGTTACAGTCCTGAGGTGATTCAGGCCGCCTACCGTATCGGCGACTCGGTAACAAATATCATCACCCCGATGATGAGTTACTTCGGCCTTATCCTCGCATTCGCGAACAAATACGACCGCAATCTCGGAATCGGAACCATCATCAGTATGATGCTCCCCTACAGCATTCTCTTCTTTATGGGATGGATGATTCTGTTCTACGTAATGATCTTCGGGCTTGGATTCCCACCGGGACCCGGCGCTGAGATTTACTACGACTTCCAGGTCGGGAATTAATCCGGATGATTCGCTCCGTATTTTCAGTTTTGCTGTTTGCCGGGATACTTTGTCTGATCGCGGCATGCTCGGATTCTCCTGAGGGTTATTCACGGTTTTTAACCGATCCTGATTTTTCGGAGCTCGAACTGTTCGAATCCGATCATGCCTCCTTCCCGGTTTACAAGCCGGAAGACTGGATCGCTGAACCCAACCAGCCGTTTCACATCGCACAGCTGATGAATACTATCCCACCGGCAAATCATGTGCATACATTCACGAGTCCTGACGGCGAGCGCCAGATTGTGTTTATCGAGTGGCAACCTTCCGAGCGCCCCGTTTCACGCTGGATGCAAAGCCAGTCCAATATCCGAAACCGCGAGGGCGAAAATATATTCTCTCATCTCCATTACAGCATGCCTTCTTCAGAAATTGATATACTGATCTATGAGGGTGCAAATTCCGTTTTATTTACCGGCCACATCCAGTCTGAATTAACAGATGTTTTAATGGGCATTATCATCATGGCACCGCTTGAACATGGCAAATCATCACACAGGCTTTTCTATAATCTTTTGGGCGCATCGTCTGTTTCAGGCTAACATAAAGCGGCACATAAGGCTCCTATCCTACTTAAGTTTTCTTAATAGTTCTTGTTTTGGGTTAGTTATTTGCTAATATTCAATCAGAGATTTTAACTTATGAGGCAATTTTTTAGGGCTCCTGCATGATTAGCTTTTTGCTGATATTTTTATTCGGCATGTCTTTGAAGGATATTCCAACGGCTGCGAGTCAGATGTTTGAACAGGATGTTTCCGTAATCCTGCAAAACTGGACGGTGGATGACGGCCTGCCCGTAAACTCGGTGCAACACGTTGTGCAGTGCAACAGGGGTTTTTTATGGCTTACCACCTACGATGGCCTCATCCGGTTTGATGGCAAAGTTTTTGAGGTTTTCAATACCGTAAACCAGCCAGAGATACCCACAAACCGGTTTGCCGCATCGTTTGTATTTGATGATCAGATCTTTTTCACCACTGAAACTGATCACATCCTTGTATACGACTACGAATCGTTTACATCCTACCGCGTAAGCCCGCCCGAGATCAGCCACAATATTGTGGATATAATCAAATATAAACCCGACGTTTTTCTGATTGTATACGGTGGCGGACTTGGCGTTATATCAAACAATTCGTACCGTAAAATTGAGTTGCCGCTCGAAAATCATCCGCACAGATTTTCATCCATGACGGTGGATCATCACAGCGGTATCTGGGCCGCCACAAGAGACGGGGTCATTTATATGCCATCCCCCGATGATGAGCCGGTATGGCTGCCTGTACCCGTATCGGATTCAAATCATCACATTGACGCGCTATTGCCTGACAACACGTCCCCGGATCCCGCCGTATTCTACGGAAGCAGCTACGGCATGCTCAGAATTAAATCCTCAGGTGCGGTAGATACGCTTTATCCCGGAACGTTGGTCGAAGATTCAAGAATACGCATGATCGAAAGAATATCTGATGAGGCAATTCTGGTTTCTACCACCAACGGCGTGCTGATAGATGAACGCGGCCGGATCACCGAACATCCCGTTTTTTTTGATTTTAGCATCGATCATGACAAATCCTACACTAAGAAACTGAGATTAAATGAGGAGGATGTTTTCCTCTACAACCCAAGTGGTTACAGTGGGCTCTTAACTGCCGGAGGGTTCGACACCGAGCCATACAGCGGAGAGCTGAAAAACATGCAGATTAACAGCGCTGTCAAAGATCACGAAGGTAATTTATGGCTGGCTACGAACCGTAACGGAATCATCAAAATGCGGGACAGGGAAGTTCGCGTATTTTCAACAAATCAGGGGCTCAAAGATGAGATTGTAACGACCGTAAAAGAAGATTCGGAAGGAAATCTCTGGGTCGGCATGCTCTACGGAAGCCTTGATATCATCCGGCCTGATGGAACCGTGCACCACTATAAACGTCCATCCGGCCACGATCGTGAGTTTGTAACAAGTATTGCCGAAGGGCCTGACGGAGAAATGTATGTCGGATTTTTCCTGAAAGGATTCGATGCAATTCGCGATTTTGAGTTTTCCGGCCGCTTCCAGATCGAAGGAAGCGACAACAGAAACACTATACGACACATCCTGCCGGGCGATGACAATACGCTATGGCTGGGCACAGATGGAGGAATCGTAAAAATCACCGAAACGGATACTCTCACCTATTCTATTGAAGATGGGCTGCCGAACAGTGAAATCAGATATCTGACGTTTGATCAGGATGACAACCTCTGGTTTGGCACACAGGGAGGCGGCGCAGGCTGGTTCGATGGAAAATCATTCCACGTAATCGACCGTGATGCGGGGCTCAGCAGCAACCGGATTCGTTTTATCTATCCTGATCCGATGCACGACCAGGTAATGTGGATTGGAACCGAAGACAACGGCCTGAACCGTGTTTCACCTGATGGAATTACGCAATACACCAAGGCGAACGGAATATTTGATAACGTAATCCATTCAATACTGGAAGATTCTAAAAACCGGTTCTGGATGAGCACGAACCGGGGAATTTTCTACGTTTACCGCGAATCGCTCGAGAATTACGCGGAAGGTCATACAAGCTTCGTGGAATCGATCTCCTTCACCACATCAGAAGGATTAATAAACGCGGAAGCTAACGGGGCAAATCAGCCTGCTGGTTACATCAGCCGTACCGGACACCTGCTGTTTCCAACCCAGAACGGCGTTGCCATTATAGATCCAGCTATACATAAACTGAATACACTACCTCCGCAGGTTCGGATTACACGAATTTTTTCTGAGGGAAAAGAGCTTATCCCCAGTTCACCCTATGTGCTTCCTGCGGGAACCACCAGTTTTGAAGTTCATTACACCGGGCTGAGCTTCACTGCTCCGGAAAAAGTACGGTTCCGGTACAAACTCGAGGGCGTGGATGCAGCCACCCAGGAAGCCGGCACACGAAGAATTGCCTACTACACCAACATCGGCCCCGGAAAATATACATTCCATGCTCAGGCGTCGAATAACCACGGTGTCTGGAATGAGGCGGGAAGCACCGTTCAGGTTTACATTACGCCCTATTTCTGGCAAACATCAACGTTCAGGTTTTCTGTATTCATTGCGTTTATTCTTTTAGGATTCCTTCTGTTTAACCTGAGAAC
>PXAI01000276.1 GCA_003567135.1 Balneolia bacterium
GCTTCGTGAATCGCGCCACCATAGAGCAAAAGCTTTTCGGTTAACGTCGTTTTACCCGCATCAGGGTGGGAAATAATCGCGAATGTGCGCCGGTGTTTGACTTCTTTTAAGATATCTGAGGAGGCTGACTTCACAGCGGTTGACTCAGTTGACATAAATGTAATTTACTTGGATTGGCCGTTTATTTTGCAGAATTACAAAATACGGATTTCCTGAGTTAATTGTTTGAACCGGCTTTACAACCGGATTGGATGTCCGTGGGTTATCTAATCCAAATTTACTGATCCATAATTGGGTATTTATAATGATGTATGATCTGTACAGTTTTATTATGTTACCATCTAATGAGGTTTCACAAATTTCGGGGACGTTATAACTAATTCAATAATTACTTATGGAAAAAATGGTACCATCCTTCAAAAAAATACAGGTCGGGTTTTTAGTTCTGTTCATATTCGTGTTTATGAGCACGCCATCGCAGGCACAGTGGAGCGATGATCCGGCTGAAAACACATTAATAGGCAACCTTCCGGGGGAAGCGAATCAGCCAAAATTTGTGGCTGATGAAGATGGCGGAGGCTACGTTAGCTGGCTCGGAAATCCGGGCGGAGGATATAATGTTTACCTCCAGCGAATTGACGAGGACGGGAATGTCCTTTGGGGCGAAAGCGGAATTGTAGTGGCCGACCGGTCTTTTTCTTCAACACAGCAGTACGGACTTTGCGTTGATACAGACGGAAATGCCGTGATGGCCTTCCGGGATGACAGATTTGGCGGGGAATCCGTTTCTGCCGCCAGGGTGAGCCCCGACGGTGATTTACTCTGGGGTGAAGACGGCATCGCGCTGAATGATCCCGGCGATAGCGGATTCACACCGATGATTACCTGTACTTCTGATGGCTCAGCCGTAGTGGCCTATTTCGACTTAAATGGTTTCACCCGGCTTGTTAGCCTGGATTCGGATGGAGACGAAAACTGGTCGGTTGAAGCTTCTCACTCCGACAGCCCGATCGCCATTTCTGATATTGCAGCGGCAACCGGTACGGATGATGACGGCAGTATTACCGTCGCTTTCGCCACGACCGGACCGCCTACCATCCCAAGAAAAGTGTACATCGAAAAATACGATGCTGACGGAAACGCACTTTGGGGTGGTGATGAACCCGTAACCGTATCAGAAACAGGCTCCATGCAAATGGGTTATTTTCCCGGCTTCACCACCGATGAGCTCGGTGGAGTAACGGTTGCCTGGTACGTAGTTACGCCCGACATCCAGTCTTACGTTCAGTATTACGACGCTGACGGAAACGCACAGTTTGATTTCGGAGGAATTACCGTTTCCACTAACGCAACCCAGCTTCGCGGCGACCCGACGGCAATGTATGATGTCGATTCTGAATCTATTTTCACATTTTGGCGCGAGACTGACGGTTCGCAAAATTCGATCGGTGTTTACGGACAGCGCATCAGCCTTGAAGGCGAACGGCTCTGGGGCAACAGCGGATCAGCCATCGTACCATTAAGCGGCCAGGATCACGGGCAGATAAGAATGCTCTTTATGGAGGATGACCCTGTGCTGTTCTTTGCAAGACGAATTTCTCCAACCGAAACACATTATCTCGGCGCCAGATTCGACCGCGACGGAGAGTTTGTGTGGGATGATGAGTTCGTAACCTTTGCAAGCTCACCATCCAATAAAAGCCGCATGCTGCCTGTTTCCACTAAATCAACGGAGGCTTTCATATTCTGGGAAGACAGCCGCGATGCCACCGTAAATGTTTACGGCCAGATCTTCAACTCCGATGGCCAGCTTGAAGCAGGCGGAGAAGCAGATCCCGATCCTGATCCGACAGTTCAGGAAGTAACCTTCAGCGTGGACATGAGCATCCAGAATCTGATGGCAACTTATATGCCGGAAATTGGAGATATGGTGTACGTTCGCGGAGGATTTAACGACTGGAGCGCAAACGAAGAATCGCAGCTGTCAGATCAGGGTGAAATGATATACTCCATTACTCTTGAAATCGAAGGCGAAGCCGACGATTCCTTTGACTACAAGTTTTTTATTGAAGCCGGAGACGGAAGGCCGCTACCAAACGACGGCTATGAAGGCGAAGTAGGCGATGGTGAGTTCGGAAACAGAATCCTTGTTCTAACCGGAGAAGATCTGGAGCTTGAAACAGTTTTCTTCGATAACGTTGAAGAATTCGACACCTCTGCTGAAGATGACTCAGGCATACCGACGCAAGTTTCGCTAAATCAGAATTATCCGAACCCGTTTAATCCCGTAACGGTAATCAGCTACGAATTACCCGAGTCCGGATCTGTGACGCTGGAAGTCTTTAATGCACTTGGCCAGCGCGTGGCCGTACTGGCTGACGGTCACCAGGCTGCCGGTACGCATCACGTAAATTTTGATGCGGCCAGTTTAGCAAGCGGAATCTACCTGTACCGTCTTCAGGCCGGTACAACCATTTTAACCCGCAAGATGATGTTTCTCAAATAAGCAGATTCAATTTTAATTCAACGGCATGTTGTTCATCTCAGCATGCCGTTTTTTATTACTTCACCGTGAACATTTTATTCAAATCCCCGATGCTCCTGCTCTGGTCATTCACGGTTATAATATTATTGATGATGTGGATTTTATAATTTCCGGGCGCGGGTTCGTTTACAAGCACGTCCATAGTTTCCGGATCAATTGAAAGAATGACGGCCTCAAAATCCCAGCTAAACGAAAGTGAATCACGCGGCTCAATTTCATACGTGTTTATGATCCGCACGCACCGTGGCTCAACACCTCCGAATTCCGTATTCTCGCCTTCGTGTGTTATAAGAAGACCGGCAAACTCAAGGCACGAGGTTTCAATTATCAGCGGTTTGTTTGATCTTTTATAGGCCGTAAGTGTAACGTGAAGCGTATCCCCCGCAGCAACTTCAGTGCGATTTACTTCAGCGATTAATTCAAGTTTCCCATCAGGATAAGTATTCATCAAACCACACCCTGATATCAGGAGCAAAGAGCATAAAACCGCCAAAACTGGCATCAATCTGGTATGTGTGTTCATAATGAGCGTGGTAAGATTTTAACCCGGATTATTCACCAAGAATTTTTTTCGCTGGCAAGGCGAAGGTAAAAAAGTGAGCGGAAGGGTACTGGTGTACCCTGAGCGCACTTTTTTAGTTTCAACGCAGCCAGCGGGAAA
>PXAI01000332.1 GCA_003567135.1 Balneolia bacterium
ATTCACCAGGGAAAATCTCCAGAAAACGTACGGCGGCAGGCTGAATATTCTGACGGATGTGATCGAACTCACACGAAAATCTGAATTTGTCAGAGAAAAAGGGCATGATTGATCTTTTCTTTGAATTTTTCTCATTAGCTGATCCGAACGTCCGGTACGTGCTGGCCGGCACTATTCTGCTCGGCCTTTCTGCCGGTTCGCTGGGCTGTTTTGCGGTTTTGCGGGAGCGCGCGCTTGTGGGCGATGCGGTTGCCCACGCGGTTCTGCCCGGCGTTTGTCTGGCGTTTATCGTGGCGGGGGATAAAAATCCGTATTGGCTGCTCATGGGATCGCTATTTTTTGGATGGCTCAGCATGCTCGTTATGGATATCGTAATCCGGAACAGCAAAATTTCCCCGGATGCCTCAATCGGGATGGTGCTTTCGGTTTTTTTCGGCCTTGGCGTGGTGATGCTCACCTATATTCAGTCAACCGGAAATGTTAACCAGAGCGGGCTGGACGCATTTTTGTTTGGAAACGCCGCCTCCATGCTTCCTGAAGATGTGTACGTTTTCGGCTTTGTGAGCCTGATTGTGCTGATTTGCATCGCTGTGGCTTACAAAGAATTAAAAATGGTGAGCTTCGATCCGCAGTTTGCTAAATCGCTTGGCTATCCGGTAAAACGCCTGGAATTTTTGATTGCGACGCTGCTCGTTGTCACCATCACCGCCGGATTGCAAGCGGTAGGCGTGGTATTGATGGCATCCATGCTGATTATTCCGGCCGCCGCCGCGCGGTACTGGACCGACACGCTTCATGTTATGGTAATCACAGCAGGCGTTTTTGGCGCGCTGGCCGCCGTCAGCGGTTCTTGGATTAGTTATTCGGCGCCCGCCATGCCAACCGGACCGTGGATGGTCGTTTCCGCCGCCATTATTTTTGCAGCATCGTTTTTATTTGCGCCAAAACGCGGCGAAGTCGGCCAGTGGTTTATGAAGCGGAAGAACTCCCGAAAAGTAAATGAAGAGAACGTTCTCAAAACACTCTACCATCTGGAAGAAGCAGACGGAAATCAGGGGCGGATCAGAACTGAAAAGGATGTACTGAAGCGCAGAAATATGAAGGAATCCACCCTGAGAAACATCCTTAAAAAACTCGAGGCAAAAAAGCTGGTAACCTGCTACCAGGGTTCACCCAACGGATATCTGCTTACGGAAAACGGTCGACAGGAAGCCGCCAGAGTTGTGCGCGTGCACCGGTTGTGGGAGCTTTATCTCACCGAACGCCTGGAAATAAAAGGTGATCACGTGCATGATGATGCCGAATCGATGGAGCACGTTATCACACCGGAAATTGAAGAGAGGCTGGCCGAACTGCTGGGGCATCCGGTGCTTGATCCCCACAAAAGCCGGATTCCGTACGGAAACCCAAAACCAAAGGAGGGATAGGATGTCAGCTGCATTTTGGGTCATTCTTACCGGGTCATTTGCCGCTGCCGCGTGCGCGCTGGTGGGGTCGTTTTTGGTTCTCCGCAAACAGGCGATGCTCTCCGACGCCATTTCACACGCCGTATTGCCCGGTATCGCCATCGCGTTTCTGCTCACCGCATCCCGAAACACCTTCCCGATGCTGATTGGCGCCGGAATGTTCGGGTTACTGACGGTATATCTCACCGAATTTCTGCACAAAAAAGGTCGACTGAAGCACGATTCATCGATGGGCATCGTGTTTACCACGCTGTTTGCCATCGGGGTGATCATCATCACCATGTTTGCGGGGCAGGTAGATCTTGATCAGGAATGCATCCTGTATGGCGAAATCGTCTACGTGCCCTGGGATCGCTGGATTTGGTTCGATATGGATATGGGCCCCAGAGCAGTCTGGATTCTCGGTTTTGTGCTCACGCTGAACGTAATGTTTGTCTCATTCTTTTTCAAGGAGCTGAAAGTCTACAGTTTTGATCCGCAGTTTGCGGCCGCAATGGGGATTCCGGTTACGCTGATTCATTACATGCTGATGGGCTCGGTTTCATTTTCAACGATAGCCGCCTTCGAGAGCGTTGGCGCCATTCTGGTCGTTGCCCTGCTGATAGTGCCGCCGGCCACAGCCTATCTCCTGACGACCGATCTCAAAAAAATGTTGCTTTTATCTGTATTGATTGGAGTTCTGAGCGCAATTTCAGGATATTACCTTGCCGTATTTATAAACGGCTCGGTAGCAGGCGCAATCGCCGTAATGACGGGCTTTTTCTTTGCGCTTGCCTTTTTATTTAATCCGGAATCCGGCTTTTTCTATCGGATTTTCCTTAAATCAGAGCAAAAGAAAATGATCCTGGAAATGGGAAAGCCGTCTTTGGCAAAAAAACAGAGTTGAATGATTTCAACGCCTCAGAAAATTTTACTGATAGCTTCCGGTGGCGCTCTCGGCGCGGGTTTGCGGTATTCGTTTATCCTGCTGAGTCAGTACCTGGGATATTCCGGAGATCTGGCCTGGGTGATCATGGCCGAAAATATCATCGGATCGTTTTTACTGGGCTCACTCTCCGGGTGGCTGCTGATGCGCAAAGGCCAGGCAGACAGTAAACGGATGCTTTTCCTCGGAACCGGACTGCTCGGTTCATTTACCACCTTTTCCACGTTCAGCCTCGATATCATTTACCTTTTTGAGGATTCCGTGGCGCTGATGCTCGCCTATACCATTGGAAGCCCCGCTTTGGGACTGATTTTCGTTTTTGCGGGAATCGGGTTGGTGAGGAAAATCCTGCCGAAAAAGGGGGGTATATGATTTTTGCCCTCGTAGTACTGACGGGCGCGTTTGGTGCGCTGACCAGATATTTTGTAAACGACTGGGTTTCAGGATGGTTCAAACACTCATTTCCGCTGGGCACGATGATTGTAAATGCCAGCGGATCGTTTCTGGCCGGATTTATTGCCGGATGGGTGATTCAATCAGGAGCGCAGCCGTTATGGGTGATTCCGATTCTTACCGGTTACCTCGGCGCATATACCACATTTTCGACCTGGATGGTGCAAAGTGCGTTTCAGATTGAGTCGGCGGAGTATATGCGCGCATTTCTCAATATTCTTGGGGGCATAGTCACAGGCGTAATTTGTGCTCTGGCCGGGATTTATCTGGGAGGAGGGCTCGCCTGATCAGAACGGGAACTGCCGTTCGAGCACGTGCCCGCTCAGCCAGTCCTGAACCCGCTGATACTGAACGTTGTGGTAAAAACTCTGCCTCTCAAGGGTAAAATGATTAAACGGAAAACGGTCACTTCCGATTCGTGTTTGCCTGAATAAAAAAACGCGAGTCGGATCGGTTGAATCGTAACCATACGTCCATCTGATGCCTGATGATCCTATGCGTTCAGCATAAAAAGGTGGGCCGAAAAGAATAAAGATCATCCCCAGATCGGTTTTCCAGCCTTCTTTGAAGGTGGTAAATCTCCTGTTGGCGTTAACCACGCGTTCGTAGTATAGCGCCATCACGCGACGCGCTTTTTCGGTACTACCAAGATTGCTCACCCAGAAATACTCTACCGCACGAAGAAGCTCTTCCGGATCATCTCTTTTTTTCATCAGTTCGCGATAGCGGCGGTTGTTCATCAGGTAAATAAGGGGGGCGGCCAGCTCGTAAGGCTCAACTACTTCGGGGAAAAACGATGTTCGCACGCCGAAATCGCGGGCAACAAACCGAAGAGCATCAGCGCGGCCTTGGTCCTCATCCTGCGTAACAAAAACTTCAAATCGGTAATTTCCAATTTCCGGAAGCGGCACATTAAAGTTGATTTCGATAGCTCCCGTTTCACCGGTGAATTCTCGGATCTGCTCGCTGATAATTTCAGCATTACCGTAATTAATGCCCCGCCGCTCAAGTGATGATACTGACCTGTTGATTTCGGACAAGCCTCCGGCCGGTCTGAGATCAGACTCAAACCGAATCAGCCGCATATTGAGTATAAAACGTCCGGAATCATCAGGATTAATCACAAAAAAACTGAAGTCAAGGCTGTCGATACTTGACGGGATATTATACGTGCCCACTCCGTAGGGATCCTCATCGCGATCGATCGGAATCCCTTTTATATTGATGTCAGAAACGCGAATCCGGTTTGATTCGCTGTCTGGCAGTGAAACGTTTCGCACGCGGGTATTCTGCTGGTTGGAGGTCTGATCATGCACCGTAACCTGAAGCACGTAATCACCCGGATCAATGGCAAAACGATTGTCAACCCGTTCGCGCTGGTAACCAGGGATAATGGAATTTGACGACGGTGAAAAGCTGAACTCCTCGCTTTTCCGGATGACGTTTACCGGTTCGGCTTCATCGCCGGCATCCTGCGGTAACAGGGTATAGGTGATGACCACATCGGCGGCCTGTCCGTTGTCATCGCTTCTGCGGAAAATCAGGCTGGAGACCAGAAGATCAACGGTTGTACTAAGATAAGCGGTACCATCCTCACTGTAAGCCGGATTGGCAGCGATCACGAAATCGGGGCCATCCGGGATAAAGCCGAATTCCGAGCCGGTGTCCACGCGATCCGGTAAATAGGATGGAGAACAAGCGGCGGCCCATAAAATCAGCGCCAAAAACAGAGTGGTATGTTTTATCCGGATATAACTCATGTCATCAATTTAACGTAACCTTTCATCAAATAATATTTTAATTAATGGTAGCTGTACCGTTAATATGGTCAAAAAAAAGGCTTTATCCCCATAAAGGATAAAGCCTTGCATAACGTTCCGATGGTGTTACTTGAGCATCAGGAGTTTTTTTGTTTCGGTGTAATCCCCGGAAACCATTCTGTAAAAGTACACACCGCTGGAAAGGCCTGTTCCGTCGAATACAACTTCATGCGGCCCCTCGGTAACAACTTCGTTGATAACCGTTTGAATAAACTGCCCCTGCGCGTTGAACACATCAATCCGGACTCTCCGCGTGCTGTTGATTACGAATGGAATCGTAGTCTGCATATTGAACGGGTTAGGATAGTTTTGCGCAACGTCGGCGGATCTGTTTTCGGGCAGCGCAACACCTGAGAGCGGAATCACCAGAGGGTTCGGCTCGTTTTCAGCATTATGAGTGATAACGAGCTCTGCTTCGTGTGATGATGCATCAACCGCATCATAGAGCAGGCGCACGATCCGGTTCTGGCCCGGAGATACGCTTCCTGCTGATGTTTCAGGATTGGCGATATCAAAACTGGCATCGCCTTCAATGGAAATAGTGTAATCCAGATCATTTTGAGCCAGTCCGTCGTTGATAATCACAAAAGAAACCTCGACTGGTGAACCCACGTTTGCGACTCCGTAGTCGACAGACCTGTCGCTGACTCTGAGAAATACGTCGCGATCAAGGAAATCAGCGCAGTTAAAACCAAGTGGCCATCCCCAGTCGCCCAGTTTGCCGCAAAAAACGGGCCCTGGGGAGTGAATAGCGAAGTTTGCAGCAACCTGCGGCCTCATCAGCGCATTAGGCGTATTTGTGTAGGTACCCTGATCCAGGTGAGAATAACTTGATCCGGGGCTCCAGCTGGCCGGTGTAAAAATAGGTACTCTTTCGTTGGCATTTACGCTAACGGCGTTTTCACCAATTGCAAAAACACCGCCACGTGCGCCGGTTACCGCCTGATACAGTGCGTTTGAGTTGTTTGGGTATTCGCTGGTATCGGTAATGGAGACACCGTCGGCATCAACGTTAAAGCGATCGTAAACGGTTGGCTGTCCGCCAATTCCGTAAGCAGCGGTTTGCTGGCTCACGTTTGCCTGGATACTTCCGATGAAACCAATGCCGTGGCCAATTTCATGCAGTGCAACGGTAACGAAGTCAAACTCGCCGGATCCGGGGTTTGCGTCTGTACCGTAGTACCAGTTATCCCGGTTACAGTTCATATTAATATTTATATCAAAATCCTCACCGGCAATCTGTGAAACATAGTCTGTACCCGTCATTGCACTGGCCTGGGCAATAGAGTACCAGGTATTGGGGATGGCTCCCTGAAAGTTTTGGATTACTCTGGTCGGGCCGGCGCTTCCCAGCGTAGTACCACCAAGATCGGCCCAGTTGGCACGAATTCGAATGGGAACAGAGGAGCTTAAGTGCGAACCCCAGAGCGCTCCGGAATACTCCATAGCAGCACGCGCCGCTGCCGGCCACTGATCGCCGCCGCAATTACTAACAAAGGTCCATTCAATATTTGCAGACTGAAGGCTGGCATCCATCAGGTCGGCTTCGTTTTGCGGCCTTACGAAATAGTTGGCATCGTAATTACCTGGCTCAAGCGTACAGATTTCTTCAGACGGAGGAGCTTCCATTATAATTGCGCCGTCGTCGAGCACGATTTGCGCCCAGGCGGAAGAGCTGATTAACAGAATCAGAAACAATGTAAGGGCAGTTGCGGTTAGTGTCCGAATTGCTGCGGAGTGATAGTAGAGGTATGAATTCATAGATTGGTTGTTTCGCATCGTATAATTAAACAGAGCGATTAATGGGTATCTGAGTACTTAAAGAGGTTGAGGGTTAATCGCTGCATGGTCATAAATCAAGGTCAAAATAACAAATACTTTAATTTCAACGAACATTAATTTGATTATGTTCAGTTAGCACCGGAAAAGATGAACAGCTCAGCAAATGTGGGGAGCATAATCAGGCCTGAGCTTCTGAAGAAAACGAGGGGAACAGAGGGTGAAATTCGGGGTTCAAAAAAAGCTCCTATATATAGAGTGTAAAAATACTGGTAGGAAGCCGCCGGTCTGAGTAACCCGGATTATTCACCAAAGCCTGCCCCGACTAATTCGGGAAAAAGTCGCCGTCTTTTGATACACCCAAATTTGAGAGAATACATATTTGTTCAAGGTTTTAATATATCAAATACTTATGTCGCATATCTTACTGCTTCCTGAATAATCCGGGCTAACCGGAAGATGGTAAATTATGGTTGATATCAATCAACGGAACACACAGGAGACAATTCGGGTACAGTGCTGGCGGTGTTATCAGATCTGCAGCTGATCAGTAATCCGGGAAAACTCTGATTTTACCTTAAGCGACGACACTTTTTTAGAAACGATTTCAAAAAAAATAAATCAGGGTTAGATTTTTGGGATGTTATTCTTCGATCCTTATAAAAATGTGAATCCCGCAGAAGAATTTTCTCTTTTCCTTTCAAATTATTGATAATGGATTGAATTCAATGGTATTGGCGGTATGAGATGTGCCGGTTACGGAACTGGGTTTACGGCCAAAGCAGGCTTTAGAAAGGGCATTGCGAGTTAAGGAAAAACAAAATTATTTTTTTTTGAATATCTATCCTTATATTTTGCTTTGAGCATTAATCTGCAATACTGCTTCGTGATACCTTCACCTCCAATGGAGCCTACGGGCAGTATGTTGAATTGTAATAACAACTAATCAAATCCATGATCAACATGATAAGAAAGCTACTAAGTTTAGCCGTGATCTTGTTGTTTCCGGTGTTTGCTATCGCACAGACAGCAACAATTTCCGGTACAATAACGGACGCTGCAACTGGTGAACCGCTCATCGGTGCTTCAGTCCTGGTCACCGAACTCGGCACAGGTGCTTCGTCTAACCTTGACGGTGAATACACGATTACTAATGTACCCTACGGTTCATATAATCTTCGCATTTCATTCGTCGGTTATACAACACTTCGTGAAACAATCGAGGTAAATCAAGCCACTATAGAGCGCAATTTCGAACTTCGAGTAGACCCAAGAGGTCTTGAAGATGTCGTTGTAACCTCTCAGGCTATTGAAAGAGAATCCCGTTCACTCGGTTACTCCATTTCTTCCGTTTCTGGTGAAGAAATTTCCGCAGTTAGAGACGCGAGCGTTATCAGCTCCCTCTCAGGCCGCGTACCGGGTCTGGACGTAACCCAGCAATCAGGTAACCTCGGCGGTTCAACCCGTATTGTTCTTCGTGGTGTATCCTCACTTGCGGGCGACAACCAGCCACTATTCGTAGTAGATGGTGTGCCTATTTCTAACTCAAACATTAACGACGAGCGTCTTTCCGGTACCGTTGATGTTGGTAACCGTGCCAATGACATCAACCCTGATGACATTGAGTCTGTTACTGTACTTCGTGGCGCTGCTGCTGCTGCTCTCTACGGCCAGCGCGCGCGTAACGGCGTTATTATGGTTACAACAAAAAGAGGCCAGGATGTTCCAAATGCGAATATCTCTATTAATTCTTCTGTTCAGTTCAGCGACGTTGCAAAACTCCCTGACTTCCAGAATGAATTCGCAGCCGGTATTGATGGTCAATACAGCACTGGCCTTGGCTCAAGCTGGGGACCGAGAATCGAAGGGCAGGAAGAAGAAGATTTCCGTGGTGAAATCGTTCGCCTTGAAGCTTCACCTGATAACGTTCGTGATTTCTACGATACCGGTGTTAACCTGATCAACAGCGTTTCAATTTCCAACGCTGATGCTAACAGTGATTACCGTCTTGGCTTTACATCTCTGAACCAGACCGGTATCATTCCTGGTGCTGAACTTGACAGATTCACCCTGAACTTTAACTCAGGTACACGTCTTGCTTCCAATATCAATGCTCGTATTGGTGCAAACTATGTTACCTCAACTTCAGAAGGTAGAGCTGTTGCCGGTGGTAACGACCCGAACGTTCTTACTTCACTGCTCAACACACTGCCAAGAACGGTTTCTAATGCCCAGCTTCGCGATTATATCAATCCGGACGGAACGCAGAACCCGCTTACCAACTTTACAAATAACCCGTACTGGTTGGTTAGAGAGAATACCTGGAGCAACGAAGTTGAAAGACTTTACGGTTTCGCTCTTGTTGAGTACAACCCTTATGAGTGGCTTGGCTTCTCTGCACGTTTCGGTACCGATGGCGTAACTGAAACCAGAAGAAGAATCAACCGTCCTGGTACAATTGGCCGTGAAGGCGGTGGTTGGACAGACAATACCATCATCGAGCGTCAGTTCAACAGTGATATCATGATGAACGTTGAACGCGACATTACCGATGAAATCAACTTCAGAGGTATTATTGGTCACAACATCAACACAAGAAGAGTTGAGCGTACCAACAACACAGCGAACACGCTGACGATAGACAGGCTATACTCTTACGCTAACGTTGAGAGCAATAGCCCAAGCAACAGCTTTGTTGAGCGCCGTCTCGTTGGTGTTTACGGGGATGTAACATTTGGTTTCAGAAACTACCTCTTCCTTAATCTTACAGGTAGAAATGACTGGAGTTCAACACTTCCAACTGATTCCAACTCTTTCTTCTATCCGTCAGCTAACCTGAGTTTTGTATTCACCGAGGCGTTTGACCTTGCAGGTGATATCCTTTCTTATGGTAAGTTAAGACTTAACGCTGCTCAGGTAGGTTCTGATGAGAGCCCGTACCAGCTTCAGTTTACGTTCTCACCGGTTAGCTCAATCTTCGGGCAGTACGGCACAGGTAGTACCTTCCCATTCGGTGGTCTGACAGGTTTCTCTGCTCAGGGTACTGTTCCTCCGACAGATCTTAAGCCACAGCGCCAGACTCAGTATGAGATTGGTGGTGAGTTCCAGTTCCTCGACGGACTCTTCGGTCTTGACGTTACTTACTACAACACAGTAACTTCAGATCAGATTATCTCACTTCCAAGACCTCCATCCACAGGTTTCGGTGCACTTCGTACCAACGTGGGTGAAGTTTCAAACAAAGGTATTGAGCTTGTACTTGATGCATCTCCATTCCGCGGACGTGACTTCGCGTGGACTCTTACTACAAACTTCGCGAAAAACACCAACCGTGTTGAGTCGCTCGCAGACGGTGTAGACGAAATCGTTATCGCATCCGGTTTCAACGGCCTTCAGGTTGTTGCTGAACCAGGTGAGAGCCTCGGCCTCTACGGTCTTGGATGGCTTACTGATGATGACGGCAACTACATCATCGACGAAAACACCGGTCTTCGTCGCGCAGGTGAGCGTCAGCGTCTTGGCAGCACCGACCCAGATTTCCGGGTAGGTTTAAACAATGCATTCCGTTTCAGAGACTTCGATTTCAGCTTCCTCATCGACTGGAAGCAGGGTGGAGTTGTTTTCTCACAGACAGTTAACTCTCTCCGTAGAGCGGGTGTTTCTGAAGAGACTGCTACAAACCGTTTTGGTTCCTTCATTGATCAGGGTGTTATCATCACCGGAACAGATGACGATGGCAACATCACATCTACACGTCCGAACGATGTACCTGTTCAAAGCATGCAGGCTTTCTGGCAGAACATTGCCCGTGCCGATGTAATGCAGGGTGGAATCTACGAATCAACTTACGTTAAACTGCGTCAGGTTAGAATTGGCTACACACTGCCAAGAAGTCTCCTCGAGAACACGTTCCTTGGAACGGCTTCTGTAGGTTTTGAAGCAAGAAACCTCTTCACGCTGTTTACAACCGTACCACACATCGATCCTGAAACAAACCTGTTTGGTTCAGCTTCTGATGGTCAGGGTATTGAGTGGAATAACCTTCCATCTACCCGTCAGTATGGTTTCAACGTCAGATTCACTTTCTAATTTTTAAACCTACTTGTATAGTTTTCATATGAAAAAATTAATCACATTTCTTTTAGCAATTGGCGTCTTGTTTGCTTTTCAGGCTTGCGACAGCTTCCTGGACGTAAATACTGACCCTAACGCTGCTACGGAAGTACCGGGAGACGTTCTTTTCCCAACGGTGCAGGCCAATATGGCAGCGAGAACGATTGAAAGTGGCCCTGGCGGACTGTTCTTTTCACAGCTCTGGGGTCCCAGAGGCTCGACAGGTGTATTCCTTGAGCCAGACAGATACCAAATCAGTGAGTTTACTACTGGTAACACTTGGTCAGGTATGTATGGTACCGTTCTTCGTAATATTACCATTATGATTGAGCAGGCTGAGGAAGCTACTCCTCCCAATAATAACGCTGCGGCACAGGGCAAAATCCTTGCAGCAAGCGTTTATTACATGTTGACCACCCTCTTTGAGGACATCCCTTTCTCACAGGCTAATAACCCTGAGTTCGAAAACCCTGAGTTTGATTCTCAGCGTGACGCTCTCTTCGGGATTATTGAGCTTGCGCAGGAAGGAATTGACCAGCTTGATTTCGAAGAAGATGTTTTTGTTGGTGTAGTTGATGGTGACCTCATCTATGGTGGTGACCTTCAGAACTGGGCGCGCTTCGGCCGTTCACTCCAGCTCAAAGCATACATGCTTCTGAGAAACGGTGGCGAAAACGTTGATTCTCAAATCACAACTCTCCTTCAGGGTGATCTGATTCGTCAGAACAGCCAGAATGCGAAAATTCCATTCTTTGATAATGACGACAATGCCAACATGAAGTGGAATCTTATGAACCTTTTCAGTGGTGGCGATAACGTATGGTGGGCCGGTGGTGCTGCTCTCGTTGACCTCATGAATGAATATGAGGATCCACGCAGAGCTACTTTCCTGTATCCACTTACTGATTCTGATCCTCCGGCGTATGCTGGTGCTCTTCCGGGAACAACCGGCGGTGTGAACCGTGCAGTCGTTTCAGCGGTACATTTGAATGTACTTCAAAGAGACTGGCCGGAAAGGCTTATAACGTCTTCAGAAGTAGTATTGCAGGAAGCTGAGTTTTACCACAGAACCGGTAACACCGGTGCTGCCCGTCAGGCTTTTGAAGATGGGGTAAGATTGAGCATGGGCTTCTTTAATGGAAAAGATGGTGAAATCCCTGCTGCAACGCAGGATGCATTCATCGCCCAACTCCTTGCTGACTATGACAGCCGCGACAATGCTGGTCAACTGCGGATGATTCATGAACAACAATACATTGACCTGTTCGAAAGAGGGCAAGATGGCTGGACACAGTGGAGAAGAACCAAGGTGCCTGAGCTTACAATGCCTCAAAACGCTGTATTGGGTGACTTCATCAGAAGATATAACTACCCACCGGCTGAGAGAAACTCTAACCCGAACACCCCAGCACCTGTTTCAGGTGACACACCAATGTGGTTTGAATAATCTAACTCAATTTATTGAATAACATGAAATATCTGTCATATATACTCTTTTTCGCCGTTCTTGCCTTTGCATACGGCTGTGAAGACATCACGGAAGACTTTGACATTGACAATGAGGCACACGATGCGTTCGTATTGTTCGCTCCGGCTTCAAGTCAGGATGTCAGCGCTACTCCTTCCGCAACCGATCCTGTTATTGTGAACCTGAATGTTCAGGTAAGACCTAATTTCAGGGTTCGTGAGAGCCTTACTGTGAACCTCAACATTGGTGGAACAGCTACTCTTGGTAACGATTTCGTTCTCGAAAGCACGTTTGTACAAGAGCCGCCAACAACTACTGATGAAGAAACTGGTGAAGTTGAAATCGATCCGATTCAAACTTTCCAAATTCCGGTAGAAATTCTGCCAAATGCTGCTGCAGGTTCAACAATTGAAGTAACCCTTTCATCTGCAACTGTTTCAAGTGGACTTGATATCAGTGTTAATGAAGGCAGCTTCAACCAGACTCGTGTAATTCAGATTGGCGGATAATCCCCAAAGCTGATACACAGTTAAAAAACTGAATAAGGGGCAGGCCATTTTTGGTCTGTCCCTTTTTTGTTTGATAAATATGCGAACAGGCTGAACTTTACGTTAAAATTATGTATTGTTTCATATATGGAAATAAACTGAGCAGCATTCGCTCTGAATTTACTCTTCTATAACCAAGCTTTGAAAACACTATCCGCTTCATGAAGTATTTGGCCATTGCCCCCTTATTTATGTTGTTACTTGCCTGTTCATCCGCTGATCAGGCCACGCAACAGTCAGCCTCACAGGTTAGCACATCTGAAGGGCCACAGTTTTTCGCCAGGGCTAATTATCAGATTGATGACGACCTCAACACTATACTTGTAGTCCATTTATCATTGCAGGACAACAGCATTATAACTTCCTATGCAGATGGTCAGGCCAGCCAGCGATTTGAGTTTTCAGTGCGAATATCAGACGAAACCGGTAACACGGTTTTTAGTGATAAGCAGGTTATCTCGCTTGATACGGATGAAATTGGGCGCAACAGCCAGATTCAGAAAAAAGTCCCGGTTCCTCATGGCGCCTATAATGCGGAAGTAACGGTAACGGATAAAAGTAATAACAACAGTAATACAGTTGCGCTCTATAAAGAAATTCCTAATCTCGAAGAAGAGACCATAATTCTCAGTAATGTGATTGTCTCTACAGTTGAAGACACGCTATCTTCGGTACAGGGAGATACCGTAAACATTCAGTACCAGCTTGTCAACCGGTCTGATCAGGAGTTGTCTGTTTACGCCAGATTGTACCAGATCTCTACAGATAACCAGCTGCCGCGCAGAATGGGGCTCAGGTCACCAAGCCGTGGCAGTATTCAGTTTCAGGGGATTGACCTGACAGATCGCACACTGCTTGAATCTGACAACTACACGATAGATTACGGTGACTATGTCCAGACGAAATCACTCAGCCTCGATATCGAGGAAACCGGCTATTTCGTTGTCAGGGTTACCGTAGAGGACGATAACCGCGAAGTACTTGCCAGTAATGAAGAATCATTTACCTATTTCGGTCAGTCTTTTCCGTATGTGAATACCGTAAAAGATATGGCAGACGCTCTCTTTTATTTGATGACACGAAGCGAATATCGTAATCTTCTTGCCGCAGAAACCGAAGAAGACATGAAGCAAAAAATGGATCAGTTCTGGCTGAGCAACATTGAAGACCGTGCCCAGGCTGCAGAGGTAATCAACCTTTATTTTACAAGGGTAGAGCAGGCGAACAGGTTTTTCTCCGGCTACAAACAGGGATGGATGACCGATAAAGGCTACGTTTACATTCTCTTTGGAGCTCCGATGTACATAGAGAAATATTTCGATCGGGAAACCTGGGTATACGGGCCGAATCGCTATACCGACAATACTGTATTCCAGTTCCGCCGCGGACAGGTCAGAAGTTCAATCTATGATCATTCACACTACATTCTTGAGAGAAGAGGCCACAGCTTTACCAACAACTACGAAGCGATTGAGTACGACAGAATCAGTGAGTGGCTGAGCGGATATATTCTCAGAAAAAGAGACTACTGATCAGTTGCGCCTTGTGAGGACTGCACCGGTAAGCCAGTCGTTAATCCGCTCAAATTCTATGCTCTGGTAAAACCGGTTACGAACCAGCACGTAATGGGAAAAAGGGAAAGATGTTCCCGTAACGCGTGCGCGGTCAAACCGGAAAATCATCCGGGGATCCATCTGATTAAATCCGTAGTACCAGATATGTGAATCGATGGTATTTTCCACAGATACTGGAGGGCCAAATAGTATGTAAACCATCCCCATATCCGTTTTCCAGCCTTCTTTGAATGTGGAAAACAGGCGGTTTGCTTCCTCAACGCGGTTATAATACATCTCGATTACATCACGTGCCTTATTTCTGTCCCGGATATTTTCAAGCCAGAACGTATCGATTGCGCGTTTGAGAGAGTCAGGATCGTTAATCGTGTTAAGTTTTCTAAACTCACGGGGCGACATCAGATAGTACAAAGGCGCAGCCAGCTCCTCCGGCGTTCCGATTTCGGGGTAGTTAGGGCTCATCAGGCTGAAATCCCTGAATTTCGACGGAGAAACATCTTCACCCAGACTTTCATCCAGCCTGACTTCAAACCTGTACACACCCTGGCGGGGACGCGGAATGATGTACTCAATCAAAACGGGTCCGGTTTCATCATCGAAAGTGCGGGTTTGCTGCTGAACGAGCGTCGTGTCGCTGTAGTCGATGCCCCGATAGGCTAACGATCCGGTGGTAAGCGGTAAGGCGCTCATCGCTCTCGGCGGCTCGTCATCCGACCTGAAGCGAATCAGGTTCATGATCAGCTCATCAGTTTGATCTGCGTTAAATCTGTCGACATAAAAACTGAATTTCAGCGAATCGGCTCTCCCCTGAATGGTGTAGGATGAGATATTTTTGATATCTCCGTTACTGAGCGCGTCCACTTTTATGTCGGAAACCACGGTACCTTCGCTTTCCGGATCAGGAATCTGAACAATCAGCTGTGTTGGGGTTGTGTTTCCTGAAGACTTATCCGTCACCTGAATGGTAATCTGATATTCTCCCGGTTCGAGCCTCACGCTTCGGTTGTAGATGAAATTCTCGGCTCCGCCTGATCGGCGTTTATCAACCACGGTAAATTCATCATGGATTCGCTGTACGGTTTCGGTGTCGCCTTCAGTGCCTTTTTTGGAGAAGTAGGATACAATCCGGACATCCGTTTTTCTTTCTCCCTCAATATTGCGGAAGATAAGCGCGCGTTTTGGCAGCGTGATTGTCAGATCAATAACGGGCGTATCATCTTCATAAAAACCCAGCGCCCGTGCCATCACTTCGGGATACCCGACCCGGTAATTATGGCTTGAACCAGGGTCAGTCCGGTTTTCGGATGTGGTGCCGCACTGAACCAGGAAAAATCCGCTGATCAGGATGATCAACAGAATACCTGCTTTACCAAAACTGAACGCGCCGGGGGATTGCAATGATGTATGTGCCTGGGTCATTTAATCGTTGAGGTCTGAATATGATCCGAAGATACAGAAGTCAATATACATAACGCTGAACCGTGGTGCTCCTTGTGCAGATAAATTAATCCTGACAGCCGGATTTTTTTTAAAGTGACACCCTCAACCATAATACAGGTAATGATTATTTTACCAGTACAAGCCGTATTACAAAGCATAAAAAATCCATAATGGGAATGATAATTTGTATATTCACGGTGATAAACAAGACATTAGAATGATCGCCGCGTTTCGGGTTTTCGGCTTGTAATCTGTACCTGAGCGGCACACTATTATTTAAAGTTATGAGAATTTCAGATCGCAGAACTAAGATTGTTTGCACCATTGGCCCGAGTGTAAACACGAAAGAAGGCATTGAGGGTTTGTTTAAGGCGGGCATGAACATGGCCAGGCTCAACTTTTCGCACGGAACGCATGAAGATCACGCCAAAGTTGTTGAGCTGATTCGCGCCACAGCACGAAAATTCAAGTACAGTGTTCCGATCCTGATGGATCTTCAGGGACCGAAAATCCGTGTGGGCCAGATGAAGGATGGCGGCCAGGTTGTGGAAACCGGTAGCTACCTTACGCTTACGCCCGAAGACGTCATCGGTTCTTCAGAGCTTGTTCCCATTGACTACGAGTTTCTGGCCAACGATGCCCGTGACGGCGATACCATCCTGCTGGACGACGGACTTCTCGAATTCAAAATCGTAAAAGCCGGAACCAGTAAAATCACCGCACGCGTGGTAAACGGCGGATTGCTCAAATCCCGCAAAGGGGTCAATCTTCCCGGGGTAAAACTTTCCATTTCTTCAATCACTGAGAAAGATTATGCGGATGTGGATTTTGGAATGACCCAAAACGTGGATTACGTTGCGCTCTCGTTTGTCCGCCGCTCGGAAGATGTGCAGGAACTTGTTTCGCGGATACGCGCTGCCGGATCCAACGCCGGCGTGATTGCCAAAATTGAGAAGCCGGAAGCGCTGGACGTCATCGATGAAATTATCGAAGAAGTCGACGGCATCATGGTAGCCAGAGGTGATCTCGGGATTGAGATTCCGAGTGAAAAAGTGCCGATGGTTCAGAAGAAAATTATTGATGCGTGCCGCAGAGCAGGGAAACCCGTTATTACCGCCACGCAGATGCTTGATTCGATGATCACGAATCCAAGGCCAACACGCGCGGAAAGCTCCGACGTTGCCAATGCAGTTCTCGACGGAACCGACGCAATCATGCTTTCCGGTGAAACCGCGGCGGGAAAGTTTCCATTCGAAGCCGTCAAGGTAATGGATCGTATCTGCCGGAGCGTTGAAACGCAGTCTGATGAAGTGTACCGAACGCTTGATTTCATCCAGCCGGAATGGCGCGAAAAGCAGATCGTGGAGTCGATCAGCTACACGTGCGTTGAGTTGGCAGAAAACGTAAACGCCAAAGCGATTGCCGTAATCACCCACTCAGGAACAACCGCCAAGCGAATTGCGAAGTATCGTCCTCACGTACCCGTTTTTGCCTTCACGGACAGCCGGGAAGTGCGCCGGCAGCTGAATCTGGTTTGGGGCGTGCAGAGTATCAAACTAAACGAGCTTTTTGATACGGACAGCAGCGTTCAGATTATGGAGGATTATCTTCGTAAAAGCGGTGTGGTTAAAAGCGGAGAACGGATTGTGATTGCCACAGGCATGCCGATTGCGGAACGCGGACGAACAAATATGGTAAAAATCACTACATTTGATTAATCCCGCGATTTCCTCTACACTTAAATAGCCTTTAAGCCGTTCTGGAAAGTAGCAAACCTCAAAAACTGATCTTCAGAAACTGAAATGATTTCAAGACCCGGCGGACAGCTTAAACTGTCTGTTTCACTTATCGTTATGGCGGCCAGCCTGATTTTTCTGGCCGGATGTTCGGGTTCATTACGCAGTACGTGGGTCAATTTTAATTCGTATTACAACACGTTCTACAACGCCAAGCAGAGCTACGACCGCGGCTACAGGCAGGTAGAAGGCCAGGTCGACCGGATAAATCAGGAGCGGCCAATCAGGGCGCACAGAGCGCCGGTACGGGTCGGGCGGGATCATTTTGAGGATACCATCGAACGCGGTGCCGATCTGCTAATCCGATTCCCTACCTCCCGCTATGTTGATGATGCCCTTGAACTGATCGGGAAATCATACTATTACCTCGAAAACTTTTTTAACGCCGAGCAGAAATTTATCGAGCTCTACACCACAACAGAATCGAATGACAAGCGTCAGTCGGCAGTGATCTGGCGCGCGCGGGTTATGCTCGATTTGGAGCGCCACAACGAGGGAATCAGTTATCTGACGGCTCAGTTTGATTCACCCGAAATAGAATGGAGCCGCAGGCAGGAAGCCGAGGCTCAGATTCTGATGGCTCAGTTTCTCGTGAAGACGCAGCAGTGGGAAGAAGCCTCTGAATGGCTGTACGAAGCGCTGCCAAACACGCGTGACCGAGAAATCCGTGCCCGCGGATATTTTCTCCACGGCCAGATTCTTGAGTATCTCGGCGAATACGATGCGGCATACGGCGCCTATGATAACGTGCGCAGATCAAACCCGGTTTATCAGCTGGTTTATCTTTCCAGGCTGAAAATGGGGATTATGCTCCGGAATATGGGCGATTATGAAGAGGCGCGCCGCCATTTTGTGTCCATGACCAGAGATAACAAAAATTACGAGAATATCTCGGAAATGAATTTCCAGATTGCGCGAACGATGCAGGCCATGGGGCGCGCTGAGGATGCCAAACGGTATTACCGCGAAGTGCTCTACTTCAGCCAGCGTACGCCGGTCAGAGAGCTTCTGGCAAAAGCCCACTATGGATTTGCGGAACTGTACAGATTCGATTTCAGGAATTACAATCTTGCCGCCGCGCATTACGATACATCCGCCAGAAATGCCTCCGAGCCGGATCTGCTGCCCTACGGATTTGACGCCCGGGAGCTCTCCAGATCGTTCAACGAATTCGCGCGTCTGTCAAATCAGGAGGCCGAGAAAGACAGTCTGCTTTGGCTGGGATCACTTGAACCTGCTGAATTCGACTCTGTTATTGCGCGCATTCAGCAACAATACGCGGAAGAGATGCGCCGTGAACAGCGTGAGCGCGATCGTGACACCGGCGTAATCGTCAGCGTTGATCCTGATGAAATCGAAGAAGCGGCTGAAGTAGGCTCCAACGGATTTTTGAACCATTTGAATCCGCAGCGCTTAGCGCAGGTCAGCCAGGCTTTTCAGAGTTTGTGGGACGGACGCCCCCTGGTGGATAACTGGCGCCGCAGTGAAGCAGTTCGAAGGGCCACAATTCTTGCTGAGGAAGCTGAGGACGAAGAAACTGAGGATCTTGACATCATTTACGTGGAAGAAGTTACCATTGATGAGTTCGAGCTGGATCTGAGCAATATTCCCCGAACCAGAGATGCGCGCAATACGATGTTGAATGAAATGGCGCGAATCAGGTATGAGATAGGAAACGTCTATTTCGTGTCGCTGGCCATGCCCGACAGCGCCAGAAGCTATTTCCACCGGGTGATTAATGAGCACCCGAATAGCGAATTTGTGCCGCAGGCGATGTATTCCCTGTCAGAATCCTACTACCTCCAGAATGATCTGGATACGGCCCGTGAATGGGCGGAAAGAGTTGTGGCGGATCATCCGAATACCATTTTCGGGCGCAGGCTGGCCGACCGTTTTGGAATTGACGGCGAGTTTGAGGATATCGTGGAGAGCCCGGAAGAAAGAATGCTGCAGGATTATCACCAGCTGCTGGCTTCGCTTGATGCGTCTGATTTAACCTACAATGCCTATCGCCTCACGAATTTTGCCAAACAGGATACGCTGACCGGACATGCGGCCGATGCACTTTTCAGCGCCGCCACGTTCTATATTCAGGAAGCGCGACAGGATTCTGCATTTGCAGAACGGGTAAGCATCTGGCAGCAGGAGAATCGCCGCGTTGAGCGGGAGCGGGATGATTTCACGGCGCTGAGGGATTCTGCGCTGGTAGCCGTTGAAGCCGACACCTTAAGTGAAGAGAAACTGGAATACTGGCAGGGAATCATCGATTCCACCTTCGTTGAGCCTGATCTGCGGGAGCTGTTTCCTTACACGGGAGAAAAGTGGGATCTGGCTCGGGAAAACCTCGAATTGCTTGCTGAAAAGCACAGCAGTTACTCCCGGATTACGCGGGTGCGCACATTACTCGATGAAATCAGGCCTCCTGCTGATCCGTCAGAAGATGAAGAAGTGGTGGAGGAAGGCGAAGAATATGTGATTGAGTCCAATACCTATTTATGTGAGGATCTTGAGTTTACGCCGGAAATTGAAAGTGATTTGAACCAGTTCTACCGGGACAGCGGAATTGTGGATCAGATGATGAATATGAATATTCTGGAGGCCACGTTCAGCTACCGGTTAACAATCGATCATTTCGGTACGGTGCTAAACGCGCAGTCTTTGCAGGATGAAGATGAATTTGGCCTGGCAACACTGCTTCGCGAAGCGATGATGGAAGATCTCAAGTTTGTGGATCCGATGTTTGAAGGCGAACACATCACCGTAATATGCGAAGTGGACTTCCCGATTTCGGTATACGATATCGAAGAAGAAGCGCGTGACGAAGAGTAAGCGATTATTTGCGCAAATTTTTTCGCCACAAGTCGACCGATCCGAATCCCTCTGAAAACGCTTCATCCCGGATTCGGGCATTTATCTGCGCAGGAAACATCGGCCCCTCATAAATTAGTCCGGTATAGACCTGCACAAGATCTGCGCCGGCTTCAAGGCGTTCAACGGCGTTATCCCCGGAAGAAATTCCTCCCACGCCGATAATCAGCTTATCCGGCCCGGCCAGTTCGCGGATTCCCTTTACCAGCTCCGTAGCTTTATCACGAATGGGTGCTCCGCTGAGTCCGCCGTCTCCCATCTGCTTCAGCTTCAGCCACGGAGTTTTTAACTTATCGCGGGATGTGGAAGTGTTGGTAGCCACAAATCCGGAAATGCCAAAATCAGCGCTGATGCTTACGATTTCTGAAAGATTTTCAGAAGTGATGTCGTTGGAAATCTTTACCAGCACGGGAACCGAATTAAACTCCCTGAGGCCGGAGATGGTTTTCAGAAGTTTTTTCAGCGGTTCCGGATCTTCAAAGGATTTTCCGTCGCCGGTATTCGGGCACGAAATATTTATGGTGATATAATCGGCCACCGGAGCTGCCAGTCTGAAACTTGTGGCATAATCCTGAATGGCATCATCCCCCGAAAGATTTCCGGTCGGGGATTTCGCGATATTAACGCCGAGGGGCACCTTCAGGCCGGGATCATTTCGAAGCTGTTGGATTCGCTCAACAATCGCCTCAGAGCCCGCGTTGTTCAGCCCCATTCGGTTAATCACCGCCTGATCATCCGGCAACCGGAACATACGAGGTTTGGGATTACCCGAGGCAGCGCGCGCGGTGATGCTTCCAATCTCAAGAAACCCGAAGCTGCTGTTTTGGAGCAACGGTATCAGAGTAGCGTTTTTATCAAAACCGGCGGCCAGCCCAACCGGACCAGGAAAACGAAGGTTTTGCCATTCGACGGCATCAGCTTCCTTCTTATTATCAGCAAATAAACCGGTAATCTCCCGTACGGCATCCCACTGCTGGACTCTTTTAATCAGATCACACGCTCTGTCGTGCGCTTTTTCTGCATCCATCTCAAAAAGCTGAGGCCGGATCAGATGTTTGTAAATCGCGGAAATCATAACAATAAAATTAGTGTACGGAAATGTACGGGTTTTGAGGGATTCAAAATGCTGAAAATGGCTTTAAAAAAGGTGTTTGATATTCTCCGGACCTGTAGGGACAGGGCATGCCCTGTCCCTACAGTATTGATATTTAATGATATGCGTAAATTACAACCTCGGGTACTACCATGACAAGGGCAACGAAGAAATTTAGGAGATGATCGCCACACCAGATCAATTCAGATTCAACATCTAAAATTCCCTCCATTTTCCTACATTATCACCGTGAAAAAACCGATAAAAAACATATCTCAGGCCAAAGAATTTCTGAATCAGATCCCTTTTTTCGGAACACAGGGAGCCGCTGCGGCAAAATTTGGTTTGGAGCGTATTCGTGATTTTATGGATCAGGCGGGAAATCCACAGAAAAAATATGCGGTGCTGCACGTGGCCGGTACGAACGGAAAGGGCTCGGTGTGCCACTTGGCTGCTTCGGTGCTGCAGGAAGCCGGGTATCGGGTCGGGTTGTACACCTCGCCGCATCTGATCCACTTCAGGGAGCGTTTCCGCGTTAACGGCCAACCGGTTGATGACGCCCTGATTGTAAAGTGGTTTGATCAGCGGTTTTGGGACGCCAGAGAAGCCGGACTTTCATTTTTTGAAATCACCACTGCTGCAGCCTTTGAGCTGTTTTACTGTTCGGAGGTGGATATCGCCGTAATTGAAACCGGACTCGGCGGCAGGCTTGATGCCACCAACATCGTACAGCCTGCCGCTACCGCAATTACCACCATTGGGCTGGATCATACCGACATTCTCGGCTCAGAAATTTCTGCCATTGCCCGGGAAAAAGCCGGAATTATCAAGGATGGCATTCCGGTAGTTCTGGGTAATATCTCCGGTGAGGCTGATCATGAAATACGAAAAATCGCCGCTGAAAGAAAGGCGCCTGTCGTGAGTATCTCCGCCTTTGAACCGGAACATTACGGTGAAGTGACCCGATTAATGCATCCCGCTTTTGGAGAACTGAATTTGGAGCTCGATTTAAAAGGTGAGATTCAGTCGCTGAATGCTGCCACGGCAGCTGCGTTAATTGAGCTTATAGCAGGTACTTTCCCGGTAAAGCGGGACCATCTCATTAGCGGGCTTAGCCACACGGCACGAAATACCGGTTTACACGGCAGATTTGAGCGGCTGCATCCCGGCCTCGACTGGTACTTTGACGGTGCACACAACGAAGATGCCGTATCCGCGTTGATGCATCAGGTAGGCAGGATTTCATCGGGGCGAAAGAAAACACTCGTCCTTTCGATGATGTCAGATAAAATAAAACCCGAAATAGCATCTAAATTTTCTCAATTTGATGAAATATGGTATTTTGAAGGTAGTTCTGTAAGGGGAGCATCACTTGAAGCAATTCAGAAACTTATCCCCGGGGCAGAGAAGCTGACTATAGCTGAAAACGGAACTCCCGAAATACTGGATGCCCTTAAATCGGAATTAGTAATATTTTCGGGTTCTTTCTATTTTTACAGTCACATTAAGCAGTGGATTTCAACTGTCGTGCAGGGAAGCGGCACCATATTTTCAGGCAATCATTGATCGCAATTTTATCCCACCCCCATTCCAGAATCTGACAAGATACTGCATCATTATGCGAGGGGAACGTTTATACTGCTTTATTTCGATTGTGCTAAACCATTGAAATTTTAACAAACGCTATTTCTAACAACAGCAACCTGATGGTTGAATTTACATTTTCAGAGGCTGAGCTCCTTGAGCAGAAGACTCTCAAGGAACTTCAGAACATTGGCCACGCCATGAACTTGAAACCGGTCACCGGATTAAAAAAACAGGTTTTGATTGACCGGATTCGTGAAAAACTCGAACAATACAAAAATGATATGGACGATTCAGGTTCAGATGCATCTGATCAGGAACCGGGTTCCGACAGCCGCAAAGCTAAACTTGCCCGATACAAGAAAAAAACGCTGAGCGCCGGCAGTCCCGCCAATCAGGGTAAATTATTCGGGGATGATGATTCTGATGAGAGCCGGGAAAAAAACGGTACGTTGAAAAAAAGCCTGCTCAGCAGCTCATCCTCTTCCGGTTCAGACAAGAAAAAGCCGAAGCCAAGGCCGGAAAAAAAGCAGCGGGCTCCTCAAAAAGAGGAAGCTGTGAAGAAGGAAAAGTCTCCCAAAAGCCACGATCCGAAGCCAGATAACAGAGCCGCTGAAAACCGGCCGGACACCAGATCAGGCCAGAATGATAACAGAGGTAATGTCCAGAGAGGGGACTCAGGCTCAGGTGATTCTGTTCAGGACCGTATTCCGGAATCGAATGCCGGTACGCTGGAAGAGCGAATTCAGGAAATTACGCCTGAACTGGGCGGCTATCTGATTAATGAAGGCACGCTTGAAATACTTCCGGACGGATACGGATTTTTGAGATCTGTGAACTATAATTTTCAGGCCAGCCCGGATGATATTTACGTTTCACCATCGCAGATCAAGCGATTTTCACTGCGCCAGGGTGATACCGTTGTCGGGATTATTCGTCCGCCGAAAGTAGGCGAGCGCTATTTTGCGCTGCTTCGCGTAGACGGTGTGAACGGGAAAATCCCACAGAATATGGATTCACGCCCTGATTTTGATGAGCTTCTGCCGGTATACCCCGATGAACGCTACAAACTTGAGACCAATCCGTTTACGTACACCACACGGATGATTGACCTTTTTGCACCGCTTGGAAGAGGGCAGAGAGGGATCATTGTTGCGCAGCCCAAAACGGGGAAAACAACCATTCTCCGCCATATGGCAAACGCGGTTGCCAAAAATAATCCCGAAACCAAGATCATCATTCTGCTGATTGATGAAAGGCCGGAAGAGGTTACGGAAATGGAGCGCAATGTGGAGTCTGCCGAAGTGCTGGCATCCACGTTTGATATGAAGCCGGAAAACCATATTTCTCTTGCCGAACTCGTTTTTGAAAAGTGCAAGCGTATGGTAGAGAGCGGCAACGATGTTGTGCTCCTGATGGATTCCATTACCCGGCTTGCCCGTGCGTATAATATCTGCGCGTCCAATAAAGGCCGCACGATGTCAGGCGGCGTGGACTCAGAAGCACTGAAGAAACCGCGGAAACTGTTTAGTCTGGCGCGAAATATCGAGAATGGCGGTTCCCTTACGATCGTTGCCACCGCGCTTGTGGAAACAGGTTCAAGGATGGATGATGTGATTTTTGAAGAATTTAAAGGCACCGGTAATATGGAAGTGGTGCTGGACCGCAGAATAGCGGAGCGCCGTGTTTTTCCCGCCATCGATATATTTAAAAGCGGTACCCGCCGCGAAGAGCTGTTCGTACCCGATACCGAGCGCGAAAAAGTAGTGCTACTACGCCGTTTTCTCACAAATATGTCACCCCTTGAATCGATGGAGTTTATCCGCGATAAAATGCGAGGCACGAGGAATAATCAGGAGTTTCTGATTTCGATGAATCAGTAGGGGGATTGGTTTTAGATTTTTGCGGCTAACGATGGTGCCGGACCCGTTGGCTGCGATGGTAAGTGATGGTACGATCCCGGCTCGGGTCTTTTTTCCCCTGTTCTTCGTCTGCCCCGGGTTGCGATGCCTACGCTGGCGCTTCTTCATCTCTACCCGGGGGATATAATCATGCCATCCCTTCGGGATTTGGCGGATGTACTAAGATCGAAGTGCGAAAAAATCTTAAATTACAAATCCGCACGTCGCCGATCTGCAATCGCCCCGCGCCCTTCGGTTTCGATGGCAGGTCATGGCACGATCTAAACTCGAGCCGTTTTTCTCTGGCCTCGTAGCCCCCGGGTTGCGATGTCCGCGCTTGCGCTTGGTCATCTCCACCCGGGGTTACTCGTTGTTCGACCCGCTCCGGGGTCGGTTCTGCGACCTGCGATTATTTTTAGATCCCCCAAAAAAAGTAGTTCCTGTTTTTCAATCTGTATCACTCATTTTCTGGCGAACTCAAAAGCTCAACACTCAACACTGGAGCGGAGCGACATCTTTACTAATCACACGTCGCCAATCTGCACTCCCCTCACTTTTACTTTATCTCAATATGGTACGGCATAATCGCCCAGGCGCCGGGGCGGTTTTGGGATACGGATCTGGCCAGAAACTCAATTTCATCCTGATAGGGCAGGCTGTAGCCGAGCATATTTCGGGCGCTGACCTGTGAACTTGCGGTAAGTGACTCGATCAGGGTTTGCTGTCTTGGGTACCGCGTTACGGCCCATCTGTCGATACCTGCGAGTTCGGCTGCTGCAGCAACGGCATCACTCAATCCGCCAACTGCGTCGGTCAGGCCGGCTTCATACGCGTCTTCGCCGCTCCATACGCGGCCCTGTGCCAGCGCGTGTACTTCATCGTAGGTCATTTCGCGGCTGTCGGCAACCCGGTTTACAAACTGCTCATAAGCTTCAGAAATGAAGCGGTCGAAGCGTGTTCGCTGTGCCGGCGTTAGTTCGGTGGATGGATCAAACCACCCCGCATTTTCGTGGATTTGGATTTCATCGAACGTGAGGCCGATGCGGTCATTCAAAAGATCCGTTGCGGTAAAGCGCGTGCCAATAACTCCGATTGAACCGGTTATGGTGGTGCGCTCAGCAAATATCTTTTCAGCGCCCATGCTGATATAATATCCGCCGGATGCCGCCACATTACCCATGGAGGCCACAACAGGCTTTTTCTCGCGCGCATCACGAATCATTTCCCAGATGACATCAGACGTGGAAGCTGCCCCGCCCGGACTGCTGATCCGGATTACAATCGCCTTAACGTTGTCGTTATCAAGAGCCGCTTCAAGTGAACGCCCGAACTTGCGAGCATTGATTCCGGAATCACCGTCGAATGGGCCTTCTGCGCCTGCTGACGGTAAAATGACGCCATCCATGTAAATGATGGCAATCTGATCTGACGGCGCCCGGTCAAGTCCGGCAGTACGGTTGCTCACGCGGCTATATCGGCGGTTTGGTACGAGCGACAAACTGCGGTCATCATCAATTTCAAGCTGTGTTTTGATCCGGTTTTTAAGATTATCAAATGAGATGAGCTCATCGACGAGTCCCATCTCAACGTACGACTCAATCGCCAGAACTGGCTGATTGTTGAGTATCTCCCGCACTTCGGCCATGCTCATGTTGTTGCGCTCAGCAATCGCTTCCTCCAGCTCCGCGGCCACATCGTTCATAATAGCCGTTAGCTGCTCGCGGTCTGCATCAGAAAAACGATCTCTGATGAATGGATCACCGGCCGTTTTATACACGCCTTCATTGCTGATATACGCCTCAACGCCAATCTTATCCAGCAGATTTCTGAAAAACACGCCCTGAATCCGAAGCCCGTCAAGCTGCAGATAGGTCATAGGCGGCGCAAAAATGGAATCTGCTGCGGTAGCCAGATAATATCCGCCTTCATTCATACCGATATCGTTTGTGGTGGCATACACAAACTTGCCTGATTCCTTTTTGAAACTTTTTATCATGCGGCGCATCTCCTGAAGGTGAGCCCATGGAGTTTGAAGGAAGTCAATTTCCAGAAGCACGCCGTCAATCCGGTCGTCAACCGCTGCTTTTCTCAGATTGTTTTCAAGCGATTCAAGCGTGGCAAATGCAGGACCCTGTGGTGCAAAAATTTCTTCAAACGGATCTGAAGAATCGCGTTCACCGACGTTAGCGGTCAGGTGAATATGAAGCACGCTGTTATCTCTGATAAACGGCTCAGAATCGCCAGAGGTGGCGACAATCAGCACAAAGAAAAACATGAAAATGAGAAACAGCGCCAGAATAAAGCCAACGAGAGACGCAAGGGCGTTTTTAATAAAATCGAGCATGGCTGAGGAAAAGGTTTGGTTTTATGATTGGTCAAAAAAACGGTATCGGAACACCGGCGTTTTTCTTTTACAGGATTACGCCGGAAATGTTACAAATCATCTGAAAATACGGTATTTCAGTTTAAAAAAATCAGGAATGAAGTAGATTCGGGAGATGTTTCCGAAAGACGTATCTTCTTTTTTAATCCCGAAGCATTATTCCATAATTCATGCCTGAAATTTTTGATGCCATCGTCGTTGGTTCCGGCCATAACGGGCTTACCTGCGCGTGTTATCTGGCCAAAGCGGGCCACAAAGTTCTTGTTCTTGAGTCACGCGATACCATAGGCGGAGCGGTTTGTACGGAAACCATGTTTAAGTCGGATCAGTACCCGGGCGGTTTCCGGATGGATGTCGGATCGTCGGCGCATTTCATGATTCATCAGACGCCCGTTATCAAGGATCTGAACCTGGAAAAATACGGCCTGGAATATATTGAGATGGATCCGTTCATGTCGTTTCCGGTTCCCGGTCAGCAAAAAGTAATACACTTTTTCAGGGATATCGAAAAAACGATCGAATCGATTGCGCAGGTTTCCCCGCAGGACGCCGTGCGATACCGGGAATTCATCGCATTCTGGAAGAAGATCAACAAGGGTGTACTGAAAACGTTTCTGGTGCCGCCAACTTCGGGGAACATTATCAGGGAAATGGCTATAGGGCAGATGCGCGACGGATCGATGTTTGGGAAAGGCGGTCAGATGGATGGCCTCCGGCAGATTTTCAGCAGCTACGAGCAGGTGGTTAACGAGTATTTCGAAAATGAATCGGTGCGAACCGCGCTTAACTGGATGGCTGCTCAGTCGGGTCCGCCGCCGGATCAGACGGCTACCGGCGATTTTGTGGGATGGCAGGCAATGCTGCATGAAAGCGGCGGCAAACGGCCGCGTGGCGGGAGCGGAATGCTCACTCAGGCGATGGCGGCCATGCTTCGCGATCACGGCGGCGAGGTGAAGGCGAACAGTCCGGTCGGGAAAATTCTGGTTTCAGGCGGGAAGGCCGTGGGCGTCAAACTGGCCAACGGTGATGAATACCGGTCGAAAGTGGTGATTTCCAACGCGCACGTGCAAACGACTATGCTGAAGCTCGTTGGGAAAGAGCACATCAGCCCGGAGCTGCTGCACCGTGTGAAATCGATAAATGTGGGCAACGGTTTCGGAATGGTGATTCGCTGTGCGGTAAAGGAGCTGCCCAAATACACAAGCTGCCCCGACGACGAACACGTGCACAACGGCTTGCAGATGCTGTGCCCGGATATGAAGTATATGAAGCGCGCCATCGGCGATTATATGAAGGGCGATCCGCCTGAAAAACCGGCCGTAGTGGCCATGACGTTCTCAAAAATCGATCCGGACCTTTGTCCTGACGGCACACACACGCTTTTTGCATGGGCGCAGTGGCATCCGTATGAACTGCGCGACGGCCTCAGCTGGGATGCAATCCGCGAACGTGAAGCACAGAAAATTTATGACGTCGTTTGTGATTATGCCCCGAATATGAAGGGCAAGCTGATCGACTGGTACATCCAGACCCCGCTGGATATTGAGCGGAAACACGGTCTGCTGAAAGGAAACGTGATGCACGTGGAGATGACGCTCGATCAGATGTTCATGTTCAGGCCAACTCCCGAAATGAGCGCGTACGAGACGCCGGTTGAGAATCTGTATCTGTCCAGCGCGTCGTGTCATCCGGGAGGAGGCGTTTTTGCCGCTGCCGGACATAACGCGGCCGGTGTGGTGCTCAAACATCTCAAAAAGAAAAAATGGTTCTGATCCGGCTATGTCAAAACGCTTGATTGAGTATAAAGGCGGCCAGCTCCATTTCAACGGGCTACGGCTTTCCGTCGATCCGCTGCTGCCGGTCGTCATCCTGATTATGGCCTGGGTACTCAGCGAGCGTTATTATCCGGGAACGCTGTATCTCGAATCTTCCCTCGAATACTGGCTTTTGGGGGGATTTACCGCACTTTTCATCACCGTCTCGATCGTGATTCATGAAATTGGCCACAGCGTGATGGCAACCTGGCTTAAAATCCCGATTGAGCGCGTGCATCTTTATCTCTTTGGCGGAATGGCAGAACTGAAATACCGTCCTCAGCGTCCGGTGGAGGAGTTTTTTATCGCTCTTGCCGGCCCGGCTGCATCGTTTACGCTGGCGCTGTTTTCGTATTTTTGCTACGCCGTTCTGCTCTCGCCGGATTATCTGATATACTACTTTTTCCAGTTTCTGGCGCTCATCAACCTGCTTATTACGCTGTTTAATTTACTGCCGATTTTTCCACTCGACGGAGGCCGGATCGTACGCGCCGTGATCTGGAAACTGAAGAAGAATTACATCAAAGCCTCCTCACTCACACATAAAGGCGCCAGAATATTCATCGCATTTCTGCTGATTATGACGCTCATCGACTATTTTATTTATGACTCGGGGTACGCGTTTGTAGTTGGGATTCTGGCGCTTTATATGATGTACACGCACCACAACGGCCGCGGCGAGCTGAAGTACGAACCTGAGCTCGACGACCTGATTTACATTGACAGTGAGATCAAAAGCACGGATCTTCTGATTGACTTTTTGCAGAGCGAAAATGAGATCGTGATTGCTGATGCGATCATTCCTGTAATTGAGGATGCGCAAATCAGCCGGGTTATCGACGGTGTGCGCATTAACGGCGCCAGACCTGAAGATGGTCCCGACAGTCTGCGCGAGATGACGTCCGGAGATTATATTGACCCGCTTGATCAGGCGACCTTCGATATCAGGGTGAGATACCGCGCCGGATGGGTTCCCGTCATTCAGGACGGCGAATTTGTCGGGATGTGTGATGCCCGTGAAATGCGGTTTTGGCTGCTGCAAAAATGATTTTTGAATAAAAAATAACTTCAGGAAGCGCAGCCCTGTGGTAGAGACGCAATGCATTGCGTCTCTACCACAGGGCTGCGCGGGACGCTTTTCTGACAAAAGAATTTTTTTGAATAATCGGGACTAAACCAACATGCATACCCAGTTCATACCCAAAAACAGCTCGACCTCCCGCATCGAAATTTCGCGTGAAAACCTGAGGCACAATCTGAAGGTGCTCGCGCATAAAGCCGGTTATGGCGTCAGGCGTATGGCCGTCGTAAAGGCGAATGCCTACGGGCATGGTACGGAGCTGATTTTGCCTGAAATCAGCGGTGAATGCGACTGGTTCGGGGTTGCTTCGCTGGAGGAAGGCATTGAGGTCAGATCAATGGGGATTGAGATTCCGGTGTTGGTTTTTGCGCCGGTGAAGGCAGGTTTGCTCGATAAGTACCGTGAATTCAGCCTGACCGCGACAGCCGGTTCCATTGAAGAAGTGCAGATGGTGAATTCCGGTACACCGTTTCATCTTGAGTTTGATACGGGGATGGGAAGGCTCGGGCTTTATGAGGAGCAAATCCCGGAAATAATTTCCATTCTGGATCAGAAAAACCTGATCCCGTCCGGGCTGATGACGCACTTCTCGATGGCTGATCAGCCGGACTCATCCTACACAAAAAATCAGCTGAAAACCTGGAACCGAATTCTGGATCAGCTGCCGGATTCGTGGAAAAAAGGGCTGATTCACGCGGCCAATTCAGGTGGTTTGATTCATTATCCGGAAAGCCGCTTCAGTATGGTTCGTCACGGTATTGCGCTGTACGGATACAGTCCGGATGGCGATGAATCAGAGCTTAAGCCGGTGCTAAGCTGGAAATCGGAGGTGGTGTCGTGTAAGTTTTTCCGGAAGGGGATGCGGGTCAGCTACGAAGGGGCCTGGACGGCTGAAAAAGACGGCTGGCTGATCGTTATTCCGGCTGGATATGCGGACGGGATTCCGCGGCAGCTCAGCAATAAAATCGAGCTTTTTGCCGACGGGCGCCGGATCAAACAGGTAGGAAACGTAACGATGGATTACATCATGGCGTTTTCTGATGTGCCGCTGGTCGCTGGAACGGAAGTGGAGCTATTTGGCCCGAACAGTATGAATGCCAACCACTGGGCGGAAAAATCGGGCACAATATCCTACGCGATTTTATGCGGAATTCACCCGAAAATTGAGAGAGAGCTGGTCTGAATTATCTTCGGATCAGTCCAGAATATCAATCAGTTCGATATCGTAGCGAAGCGTGTCATCCCGCTGATGTAAAGCCGGCGGAAGCAGTGCAGCACGAACGCCACCCTGATTCATCCCGGTAACGATCTGGCGAAAGGTTGGAGAGCGGTTCTCAAGGCTTACGACAATGGGATTGGGATTCGCGTTGGCATAAGAACTTTCCAGCGCCTGGCCGTTGCCACTGTTAGCCCACACGGAGTAGTACATGCGTCCCTGATCTCTCTCAATAATCCCGCCAAAATCTTCATCGCCGATTTCTACATCGAAAATGAGGGTTCCGTTGGGAAGCGTATCAGGAACAATTCCTGTGATATCGACAGGATCGGGAACAAGGCTAAAATCCGTACCACGGAAGCGGTCATCTTCGCATCCGGCGAGGATCAGCAGGGTTACAAAAAGAATGGTTAAAAGAAAAAGGCGAAAGGTCGATAGCATTGTCGGAGCTGTAATTGTGGTTTTATGAAGACTTATAAGATACGAAAATATTGACGGAAGATTGTGCAGTGCAATCAGAAAATCGTGAATGCCGGAATGGCGGGTCAGATTTTGCCGGTAATTTCCCCGAACAGATCGAAAGCCTCAACGTCGGTTACGCGTGCGCGGTAAAATTCTCCGGTTTGGAGTGAGCTAACGTCAAATCCGTTTTCGGCTGACTGAATGATGAATTCGTTATCCACTTCGGGGCAGTCGTATTCCGTGCGGCCGTAGGCGATGCCGTCCTCAATCCGGTCGATCAGAACGGGCATTTCTTTATCCATCAGCGCCATATTGTGATCCATGGAAATATCTTCCTGGTCGGACATGATCTGGCGAATGCGGCGCATTTTCTCTTTTTCCGTTACCGGATTTCCAAGCGGGAACGCGGTCGTGTCATCTTCCTGCGAGTACGGGAACACGCCCAGACGATCAAAACGAACATCGCGGATAAAATCCCGCATCGACTCAAAATGCTCCAACGTTTCGTTCGGATAACCAATAATAAGCGTGGTACGCATTCTGATCCCCGGTACTTCGTCGCGGATCAGCTGAATCAGATCCCGCAGTCGATTTTCGGTAACGCCGCGCCGCATGGATTTCAGCACTTCGGTATTGGTATGCTGAATCGGCATATCGAGGTAGTTGCAGATATTCTCCCGCTCGCGGATTACGGACAGAATCTGAACCGGAAACTTTGCCGGATAGGCGTAAAGCAGCCTGATCCACTCGAAGCCCACATCGCTGAGGCGCTTTAGCAGTTCGTCCAGTTTTCGCTCGCCGTACTGATCGAGGCCATAGTACGTGAGATCCTGACCGATCAGAATAAGTTCTTTCACGCCGTTTACACGCAGTTTGATCGCTTCCTGCACGAGTTCATCCATCGAGCGGGAAACGTGGCCGCCGCGCATAATCGGGATTGCGCAGAATGAACACGGGTTATCGCATCCTTCCGAAATCTTCATATACGCGAAGTGCGGAGGCGTGGAAAGATCGCGTTCACCAATCAGATTGTACTTGAATTCGCCGCCCAGTTCTTTCAGTATTTCAGGGAGATGGTTGCTCCCGAAATATCGGTCCACCTCGGGAATTTCATTGGCGAGGTCGTCGGCATAGCGCTGTGAAAGGCATCCCATAACCAGCAGTTTCTGGATTTTGCCCGATTGCTTCAAATCGGCCGCCTGCAAAATGTGTTCGATAGACTCTTCTTTCGCCGATTCAATAAATCCGCAGGTGTTGATAACGACTACGTCGGATGACGTGGGCTGATCTGCGATGGTAAAGGCGTTTGCGCGGCATTGGGCCAGCAAAACCTCGGAATCCACCTGATTTTTGGAGCAGCCAAGCGTGTGGACGTAAACACTGGGAACTTTCGTTTTCATGAAATTACGGAGTAATGTTGATCGGTGAGTTATTCGGCTGTTTTGCCCGGTGCGCCTTCTGATCCCCAGATTTCGCGGTTACGTTTCCGGTTAACCACGCGGGAGATATAGATACCGAACTGGTAAAGCAGGATCAACGGGATGGCGATGAGCATCTGCGAAATCGGATCAGGCGGGGTGATGAATGCGGAAACCACAAAGCAGAGTACAATCGCGATCCGGCGGTATTTGATCATAAATTCGGGCGTCAGAATCCCGATTTTTGACAGCGTGTAGCTGATCATCGGGAGCTGGAAAATTATACCGCAGGCCAGTACCCAGGTCGTTACGGCCGAGAAATAGGCGTTGATATCAATGTCGTTTCGCACAGCATCGCTGATCTGAAACGTGGCGAAAAACTGTACGGCAAACGGCACAAGAACCAGATAACCGAACGCAACGCCCATGAGGAAGAGAATGATTATAAAAAATACGGTGAATCCGGTCTGTTTTTTCTCCGATGTTTGCAGTGCCGGTTCGATAAAGGCGTAAATCTGATAAATAAACAGCGGTGATCCGATGATAAACCCAACGACAATCAGCGTGCCGAAATAGGTAAAAAACTGTCCGGGAAGGCGCCTGTTCTGCAGTACAAGATCAACCGCTTCGATGCCGACCAGCCGGTAGACGAAAAAGTCGGAGTAGGCGGGCCCGAGCAGGACTTTTTCGATGATGAAATTCGAAAAAATAAAAGCGGTGATCATTCCGATCACCACGCCGATGAGCCCTTTTATGATGCGCCACCGGAACTCCTCAAGGTGATCCAGAAACGGCATTTCATCCGTGTTAATCCGGGGAGATTCTGCCTTCGGGAGTTCCCGATCCATAGTTTGACGCTGGGAAGTGGTTGACACAGTTTATCAGATCGTTACAAAATCGTAGAGAGGAAACCGTTCGCACAGCGCTTTTACATCGCGGATGACCTGCTCCTGTAGGTCTGTGTCCTCTGGTTTGGAAAGAACCTTGTCCATCAGTTCCACGATGTAGCCAAACTCATCTGGCCCCATTCCGCGGGTGGTCATGGCCGGTGTTCCGATCCGGATTCCGGAGGTTACAAACGGGCTTTGGGTATCGAACGGCACCATATTTTTATTTACGGTGATTTCTGCATTTCCAAGCGCGTTTTCTGCAATTTTACCGGTCAGGTTTTTATTGCGCAGGTCAACCAGAACGAGGTGATTATCGGTGCCACCGCTGACTACTTTATAACCGAGCTCGGTAAAGCGGTTCGCCATAGCTTTGGCGTTGTCGATCACTTTTTTCTGGTAGGACACAAACTCAGGACGCAGCGCTTCGCCGAACGCAACTGCTTTTGCGGCAATAACGTGCATCAGCGGGCCGCCCTGCGTGCCGGGGAATACGGCGCCGTCGAGCAGTTCGCTCCACATTTTTACGCGACCGGATTTCGGGGCTACTTTCCCGAGTGAATTTTCGGAGTCGCGACCTTTCAAAATGATACCACCACGTGGCCCGCGCAGCGTTTTGTGTGTGGTTGAGGTAACCACATCACACCAGGGGAGCGGATCGTTGAGCAGTTTTGCGGCGATCAGGCCGGCGGTGTGCGCCATATCCATCCAGAGGAATGCGCCAACCTCATCGGCGATTTCGCGGAACGCTTCGTAATCAATATCCCGCGGATACGCCGAGGCGCCAATGCTGATCATCTTTGGATTCACCTCTTTCGCCTTTTCGCGAATCCGGTTCATATCCAGCTTGCCGGTTTCTTTTTCCACGCCGTAAAAATGCGCGTCGTACAGAATCCCGCTGAAGTTAACGGGTGAACCGTGCGTGAGGTGGCCGCCATGCGAGAGATCGAACCCCAGAAGCTTGTCGCCGGGATTCATAAACGTGAGATAAACAGCCGCATTTGCCTGTGCGCCCGAGTGGGGCTGAACGTTTGCCCAGTCGGCACCAAAAAGCTGCTTCAGGCGATCACGGGCGATATCCTCAACAACATCTACAAATTTACAGCCGCCGTAGTAGCGTTTTCCGGGAAGGCCTTCAGCATACTTGTTCGTAAGCGTGCTGCCCATCGCTTCCATCACCGCTTTTGATGCGAAATTCTCGGAAGCAATCAGTTCCACGTTGTGATTCTGACGCTCGGTTTCCTTTTCAATAAGGTTGAAAACTTCCGGATCCTGAATATTGAGTCTGTTGTTGATCATGGTGAGTCAGTAATTTCTGAGTTTATTCGCATTTGATTTTATTCACGCGGCGTCCGTGGCGTCCGCCTTCAAATTCGGTATCGAGCCAGGTTTCCACAATAACGCGCGCTTCATCGGCCGATAGAAATCTTCCCGGGATGCAAAGCACGTTGGAATCGTTGTGTTTGCGGGATAATGAAGCAATTTCCTTTTCCCAGGCAAGCGCCGCGCGAACGCCCGGATACTTGTTGGCCGTCATGCTCATTCCCTGTCCTGATCCGCACACGAGAATTCCGCGCTCGTATTCATTTTCTGAAACTGCTCCGGACACAAGTTTGGCGAAGTCGGGATAGTCAACCGATTCTTCACTGTGCGTGCCGTAATCAACGGCCATTAAGCCGCGTTCTTCAAGGATTTTTTTGATGATTTCCTTGGTTTCAAAGCCGGCATGATCTGATGCAATTGGTATAATCATAGTCTTTAATTTAAGGCTATTTCCGACGATTCAGAAGTAAGAATCTGTGAAAAGCGAATCTGCCGGTAACGATGATTATTCCGGTGGATTTCAGGGCAGATCCGGAAAATCGATAAAGACTTCAAACGATATTCCCGAGCGGCTGGCAAACACGCCGATGCCGCCATCCACATTCCAGAGCACGTTTTCGATCTGGCCGGGAGAAAGGGTGGAACCTCCGCCCTGAATGTTCACAGAGCGCTGATAATCGTAGAGGTTGTCATCAATGGTGTAAATGGAAAGCTCGTTTGGCCCGAAATAGGCAATACCAATCCAGGGATATTTCAGAGTAAGGCTTCCATCGGGATTGGTATCGTAGTTGCCCTCATTCACGATTCCGGATGAAACGCGTACAAACTCGCCTTCTTCACTGTCCTGATCATCCCAGAACGGTGTAAGCGGGAAATTATCGGGATCAAGAGCCAGAGCTGAGGCCACGAAAATGCTCTGGCGGCCGGGATAATTTCCGGGGATGAAAGTCGCCTCAAACTGATCTGCACCCTGATAAACAAGGTCCGTGTTATTTACTTCAAGAAGCTGAATGGCCGGCGGAACCAGCGTTGTTGCGGTGATTCGCTCGTTTTCTTGCGCCAGATTTGTGATTTCCAGTTTATACATTCTCAGCGGCTTCACGACGGCGGTGGTGTCGTCAGCAAAATAATGTCCGCGGGTGAGGTCTGACTCGGAATACGAGTAGGTCGTTTCCACGCTGCCATCAGGATCAAGCAGATGAACTTGCACATCCGCGCCGCTTACGGCCACATCCTCAAAACGATAGGTTTCAAAGAATGGCACGGTCGTCGAAAGCTTGATCTTGGCGAGGGGTTCATCGCTGGTAAAAAAGGATTCGATTACGTATTGCTCCACGTAGTCATCCTGCTCATACAGATCGCAGCCGGCGACCAGCCACATCAGCAGAAAGCCAAAAATAAAGAGGCCCATGCGGCGGACAATGCTTTCCACAAAAAGCCGGTTCTGAAACCAGCCGGGAGATTTTTTTGTGTGGGGTGATGAAGTTGCAGTTTTCATTTCTCGTTAATGATCAAAAATTTACGGTATAGGTAACAGATGGAACAATGGGAAGCATCCTGACTTCCTCGCGTCTGACCGGGTTTTCGTCGAAGTCGAACTGGTAGAACCAGACGTTCCGTCTCGAATAGGCGTTGATCAGCTGGAGCTGAAGTTCAGAATCTCCGAGGTTGAAGAACCGGCTGTAGTAGGTAAACCCGATATCCAGGCGATGGTATGCCGGGAGCCGGGAGGCGTTCACTTTTCCTACGATAATCGGATCGTCGGGCTGGGTACCAAAGGGATTATCAACCTGGGTGCGGCCCAGCGGCTGCGTGTAGCTTTGGCCCGTTGCATAATTGAATACGGCGGTTGCCATCCAATTATTACTCAGATTGTAATTCAGCACAACATTTACATCGTGAATCCGATCGTATTTTGGCGGATAAAAATTATCGTTGTTGAACGTCGGGAATTTGCGGCGCGTGGTGCCCCAGGTGTATCCGATAAATCCGTTGATCTTACCGGTGGTTCGCTGAAGCAGAATTTCCGCGCCGTAGGCAAATCCTTCACCAAACCGGAAGAGTTCGCTGTAGTCGAGCCCTGCGGTGTCTGGAATGCGGGGATCAAGTTCAAACAACTCGTTCATGGTCCGGTAAAAAAGCTCGAACTCCACGTTCAGGTTACGGCGGGGATTCCATTTTACGCCGGCCACGAACTGATCGCCCCAGGACGGTGGCACGCCGTCGTCGGTGAGCAGCCAGACGTCAAATCCGGAGAACGCTTCGTTTGTGATAAGCGAGAGGAACTGATAGTGACGGCCATAGGCCGTTTGCAGCCTCACATTATCGGCGGCGCGATATTCAAGCTGAAGACGGGGCTCAAGCCGGGAAAAATCTCCGCTGGTGTAGTAGCTGGCCCGCAATCCCGCGTTTACGCTCCACCGGGGGAGGAATCGCCAGTTATCCTGAATGTATCCGCTGAAATACTGCGACTCAATTCTGGGAGACTGTGTGGTTAATCCGTCGAACGAATCCTCAAGTTTCAGCAAGATGTTTCCGGCCCATAATCCCGCTTTTACGGTGTGATTTTGTCCTGGTGTCCATTCCAGATCTGTTTTGATGGAGAAATCATTAACCGTGTTTCTGCGCTTGATTTCGGTTCCGCCAAACTCAAACTGCGGCCGGTTGAAGTAACGTGATCCGGTGAGCGTAACCCTGGCAAACAGGTCGCTCGAAACGATTCGGGTATAATTTGCGCTTCCGGTCAGGTTTCCGTAGTTCAGTTTCAGAAGCAGATCATCGGCAGCGGGAAAAACAACGTCATCCATCCCCGAATAAAAAGTAAAGCTGAGGCGGTCATTCTGGCTCAGGTCGTAGTTCACACGACCGTTGATGTCGTAAAAGTAGAAGGAATCGGGGATGTTATCCACGCTGCTTCGAAGTGCCCAAAGTACAGGCTCGAGCGTAGAGCGGCGCGCGGTGAACATGTATGATCCGCCGGAATAGGGGCCTTCCATGGATGCCCGTGAGGATAACAATCCCACGCTGGCCGTTCCGCGCGTTTCGTTTCGGTTACCATCTTTGTTGTACAGATCGACCACAGATCCGATCCTTCCGCCGAATTCTGCCGGGAACGCGCCTTTGTAAACGCGGGCGTCGCGAATGGCATCCGGGTTGAAGGTTGAGAAAAATCCGAAGAAGTGCGTCGGATTGTAAACGGTGGTGTTATCGAGCAGAATGAGCGTCTGATCCGGACTGCCGCCACGAATGTAGAGGCCGGATGAGAAATCGGAAGCGGCTTTGATCCCCGGAAGCAGTTGCAGCGAGCGAAATACATCAGCCTGAAGCACGGCGGGCACGTCTTTAATTAACCGTGTTGGCAGGGTGGCAACTCCAACCGCCTGACGCTCTTCGAGATCGAATGAGTCGGTGGTAACTACCACATCGTCCAGATCAACGCCGGTTTCAGTCATCTCAAAATTAATGCGAAGCGTTTCACCGGCTTCGAGTGTTACTTCGGTTCGCTGCGATTCGAATCCGATAAAGCTGGCAACGAGCGTGTAGGTGCCGGGCTGCAGCCGGGAAAGCGTGTAGAATCCGCTCTGGTTGGTGGTGGTTCCGGTTGTGGTTCCTTCAATAACCACGTTGGCTCCCCAGATGGATTCACCGGTTGCTCGCTCGGTAACGGTGCCGTTTACGGTGGCTCTTTGTGATGATTGTGAGAATGCCGGATCGGAAAAAATCATCCCGGAAAAAATAAGGGCGATTGCCGGCAGCATTAGTTTGAACATTTACTGAATACTTTGCAGAATGGATAAAAATTGATGGGGTAAAATGATTTAGCTTGAGAACGTAAGTTTTTGCTAATACGTTTCCGCGAAAAAAAGGATTCCAACTTTTTTTAAAATGTAACCTTGTAACCTTTTTTTCGTTTCACCGAAGTAAGTAAATCGTGAAAAGTCTCAATTGTCAGGATAAACGAAGGTTAGCTTTGTTTTGTTTTGTTTATGACTTTTGCAATATTTCCCAATTACCTTATCACTGAATTTATACCATGTTTTCTCGTAATCGCCGCTATTTATTTGTCGGGCCTCTCCTGATTTTTATGCTGACTTTCGCTTTGGCGGTAGTTTCGCAAAATGCGGAGCAAACAAGATCGGGCCCGGTTTATGTAGTAAAAGTTGAAGGCCTGATTGATAACGGCCTCCACAAATACATCCAGCGGGGAATTTCTGCCGCCGAAGCTGACGACGCAGCCGGATTTATCCTGCACATGGATACTTTCGGCGGACTCGTAGATGCAGCCGATAAAATACGCAAGAATCTGCTTGATACGGATATTCCGACGGTCACATTTATTGATAAAAATGCCGCATCTGCCGGTGCGCTGATCTCATTTGCGACCGATACGATTTTTATGGCGCCCGGTTCATCCATCGGTGCTGCCACTGTAGTTGACGGCGGCGGTCAGAAGGCGGATGAAAAGATGCAGAGCTATATGCGCGGCCTGATGCGGTCTACGGCTGAGGCAACAGGCAGAAACGCGAGAATCGCCGAAGCGATGGTGGATGAGTCTATTGAGATTGAGGGTGTAATTCCTGCGGGAAAACTTCTTACCCTCAGCACTTCCGAGGCCGTTGAACTCGGTATGGCGGACGGAAGAAAATACAGCCTGGATGATGTAGTTGATGAGATGGGCTGGTCAGAAAATCAGCTGATTGTCGTTCAGGAAACCACGCAGGAGCGTATTCTGAGATTTTTTGCCAATCCGGTGATGAGCAGTATTCTCATGCTGATGATGCTCGGCGGCCTGTATTTTGAACTGCAGAGTCCGGGCGTTGGATTTCCCGGCGCGATGGCAACTGTTGGCGCGCTCATGTTTTTTGCCCCGCTCTATATTATGGGTTTTGCACAGCCGTGGGAAATCATGGTATTTTTCCTCGGGGTCATATTGATAGTGATAGAAATATTTTTCCTTCCCGGGTTTGGTATATCCGGGATACTTGGGGTAACATTGCTTATATTCAGTCTGGTCGTTTCCATGATTGGAAATGTTGGATTTAGCTTTCCCGGCCTGGAGCACATGAACCGCGCAATCTGGACCATGGCAATTACCATGATTTTAGGTATGTTGATGATGTTCTCTCTCGGGAAATATTTACCTCATAACCGTATGTTCAGTAAACTCATTTTAGTGGATTCCATGAGCAAGGAATCCGGATATAATTCGAATAACAATACCGACGATTACCTCGGCAAGGAAGGTATCGCGCTTACACCGCTGCGTCCGGCCGGAACCGCCATAATCGACGACCAGCGCGTGGATGTGGTAACGCAGGGTGATTACATCGAAAACGGTGCCCGGATTAAAGTCGTAAACACGACTTCCAGCCGTGTTGTAGTTACACGCGCACGCGCCTGATCACGGTATGATTTTATTCACAAACGTTCTATTTTAGGCTGACATCAGAGCCCGGGAATTCCCGCGTGATTTTTAAACAATTTATTTAACAGGTTTAACCAAACATGGAAGAACTCTTACCATTATTTTTTATCGGCTTCTCGCTGATATTTGTATTTGTATTTTTTTACTACGTACCAATCGGGCTGTGGATCACGGCATACTTCTCAGGCGTTAAGATTTCAATTTTTTCTGATCTGGTAGGTATGCGTCTTCGTAAAGTGCCGCCGGCTCCGATCATCAAGGCGTCGATTACTGCGCACAAAGCGGATATCGAGCTCTCCTTACCCAAACTTGAAGCTCATTATCTTGCGGGAGGTAACGTAAATAAAGTGGTTCAGGCTCTCGTTTCAGCGGATAAAGCCAATCTGGGCCTGACGTTTGAGCGCGCCGCCGCCATCGACCTTGCGGGTCGTGACGTATTCGAGGCTGTGCAGATCTCTGTAAACCCGAAAGTAATTCAAACGCCGATCATTACGGCGGTAGCCAAGGATGGTATCCAGGTGAAAGCGAATGCGCGCGTAACTGTTCGTGCCAACCTCGAGCGACTCGTCGGTGGTGCTACGGAAGAAACTATCCTGGCGCGTGTTGGTGAAGGTATTGTAACGACGGTAGGTTCTGCGGATGATCACAAAAAAGTACTTGAGAATCCGGATCAGATTTCCCGCGTGGTACTCGACCGGGGACTTGACAGCGGTACAGCCTTTGAAATTCTCTCCATTGATATTGCCGACGTGGATGTCGGAAGCAACATTGGTGCCGCGCTTCAGATCGATCAGGCTGAAGCTGATCTGAAAGTAGCCCGTGCGAAAGCCGAGGAGCGTCGCGCTATGGCCGTTGCCGCCGAGCAGGAAAACAAGGCGAAGATCGAAGAGATGCGCGCCAAAGTTGTTCAGGCCGAAGCAGAAGTACCAAAAGCGATTGCCGAAGCTTTCAGAACCGGAAATCTTGGCGTGATGGATTATTACAACATGAAGAACGTTATTTCCGATACGGATATGCGTGATTCCATTGCCAAAGGCGCCGAGCCGCAGCGCAAAGGCGAGGAAGAAGACAAGCCAAGACGCAACAGAAAATAAGTTGCAGGAAATTTAAAAAACGGCTGCTCTGGTAATTCGGGGCAGCCGTTTTTTTGTACCATATATCCGGCACGCGCCAACAGGGAAACTTATTTGTATAAACTCTGGTTGGTACTTTTTTAGGTTTCAACTCATCCGTGAATAAGATTCCCGAAGATGATAGTTAACAATATTAGCCGTATCTTATACGTTACACTAACCGCTCTTTGATTTAATGGGGATGTACTTGGTTTCGACGGGATGCGTGGAATCTCAGGTTGCATGTCGAGTTCCCAGTGGTACTCGTAAAAAACATTGGACTTTAAATTGTAAGTGACAACTCTTACTCTTACCGGATGGCCGCCTAACAGCGCCTCCTGCTCCGTTAGCTGCCTGCCTGTCGGCGGCTCTCCGAGCATCATACTTTGACGGGCTGGCGCTGCACATCGGCCGGATGTGCTCAGCGCGAGACTTTTCCGGCCTGGTTGAGTGGCGTCGGGTCAGTCGGCAAACCACTCAGCGAGATTTAACACACTGACTACACATGTAGATACTTGGCGGTTTGCCATTTCGGACCCGGGTTCGACTCCCGGCATCTCCAC
>PXAI01000075.1 GCA_003567135.1 Balneolia bacterium
ATTTCACAGTCGGCGCTCGAAACGCTGGCCATTGTAGCCTACCGGCAGCCGGTCACCAAGCCGGAAGTCGATCACATCCGCGGCGTGGATTCCGGCTACGTGGTGCGCCAGCTGCTGGAAAAGGGACTCATCGATGTGGCCGGTCGAAACGATTCTCCGGGGCGTCCGCTGTTGTATAAAACGAGCGAACGCTTCCTGCGTCATTTCGGCCTGAACAGCATCGAGGAACTTCCGAAACCGCGCGAAATTGAAGAAATTCTGCAGGATGATGACATGGCGCGCCACCGCCAGCTTATGATGGAGCTCAAGGCGGAAATCGAGCAGAAAGAGAGCGAAGGTTAAGCACGCGGTAGCCCTGTTGTAGAGACGCGATGCATCGCGTCTCTACAACAGGGCAGCGGCTTCGCCACTGCACCGGTTCGTTGGTATCCGTTAGTTTCCCAGACAAATTTATTCGATTACAGCCCCAGACGCTCCGACTGCAAAGAGCGCATCACGCGATTGGGATCGAGCTTTTCCCTGATTTCGAGAAATTTTTCCAGCTGCGGATATCCTTCCTGAAAGACCTCTTTCGACATTCGCGCGTCTTTGGTCAGGTAAAACCGGCCGCCGTGATCGATCACGATTTTATCGAGGCGGTCCAGAAGCTCGAATGTTCCGGTTTTAATCGGAAAATCGAGTGCCAGCGTATAGCCGCGATCGGGAAATCCGAGCAGGCTTTTGTTGGCGTTGCCGAATAGTTTGAGCACGGCAAGAAAAGATCCGGCGCCGTGCGAGGCGATTTCATCCAGAACGCGCCGAAGCCCCTTCTCACCCTGATCAACCGGAATCACAAACTGATACTGTAGAAATCCGCGTTTGCCGTAAATCCGATTCCACTCCAAAATGCTGTCCAGCGGATAAAAGTAGGGATCATAGTGCACGATGCTCTCTATGGATTTCATCTTGTGAAGTCCGTAATAAAGCTTATTGAACAGCGAAACAGAAACTTTGTTCAGAGCAAATCCCGGTGCGTTAACCGGCACTTTCAGCGAAGGCTCGCCTGCCAGCTTCAGGGGATCAGATGCGTTTTTTTCAATATCATCGGCAGTGGCGTGTTCGCCCAGCATCAGCACTGATCTGCCCGTATTTTTTCCTTTTGCGAGGCAGTCAATCCACGCTACGGAGTAGGTCGCATCTTCGGATTGTGAAAATGCCTCGAGAATTTCGTTCAGGTTTTTGGCGATAATCAGATTTTGCCGGATGTACGCGCTGCTCACTTTTTTCAGGATCAGCGATACTTCCAAAATCAATCCCGTAAGCCCCATTCCGCCTGCCGTCGCGTGAAAGAGCTCCGCGTTCTGATCCGCCGAACATTCTTTCACCAAACCATCAGGCAACCGGATTTTGATCTTCGTAACATGATCGCTGAACGCGCCGTCTTTATGATGATTTTTCCCGTGAATATCGCTGGCCAGAGCGCCGCCCACGCTTACGTATTTCGTGCCCGGCGTAACCGGCAAAAACCATCCGCGCGGAAGAAACGCATCAATAATCTCTTTCAGCGAAACGCCCGATTCGCATTTCAGGAGTCCGGTTTGGGAATCAAACGAAATCATCCTGCTGAACTTTCTTGTGGAGATTACCTCCGGAGCAAGCGCGCTGTCGCCATAGCATCGCCCCATCCCCCGTGGAATCCAGAAACTCAGATCGCGAAGTTTACGCTCGAGTTCCTGCTCAGAACGGAATTCACGCAGATCAGATTCGGCAACGGGATAGTTTCCCCAGTTAGATAGCTTCATCATCCTGCCCCGCCGGTATTACGTTCACAAAAACCAGTTTTTTATCCAGCTTATATTTAATCACATAGCCGATAGAAAGCCCGACCACCGCACCGATATAAAGCGCATATCCCCCGAAAAAATAATCAAACGCTATTTCGGTACCCCAGAAAATAATGGTGGTAAATACGCCTGTTCCGGTGTACTTGACAAACGTGCCCAGATCATCCGATACGCGGTTCGGGACGTAATAAAAAATGTATTTCCGGTCGAGTATATACTTGGTTACCAGTCCTGTAGCGGTTCCTGCCAGGATGGCCACACCCAGACTGTAGGTGTCATCATAAACCAGAAAGGAGATGTACTGCGTTGCCAGGTTTACCGCCGTGGCCGCTGCCGCAAAAACGGTATACCGGTACGCGATGGTGCGCCGGCTCAGGTGGCTGTTGGATGTAGGCGCGGCAGGCATTTTTAAACGTAGTAAACAAGTGCGAGCGAAATCAGCCAGAGTATGATACAGACCTGGATAAACCGATCCTGATAGAGCGCCATCGTCGGGTTTCCGCTGTTGTTCTCTACAAATGTTCGCTGCATGTAGCGCAGAATCCCGAGGATCACAAACACCGACGAAAGGTACAGGTGCTCCGAATCGACGCGGCTCTGCACTTCATACGAAATGGTGTACATTATGTAGCAGACTATCACGACCGTGGCCATGATCGTCATCGCCAAATTTACGAAGCGCAGGCTGTAACCGTCAATATTGCGGCGTGTTTCGAGGCCATCGCGCGAAAGCAGGAGGTCATCGCGGCGTTTACCGAGCGCAAGGAACAGCGCGAGAAGGAACGTCATCAAAACGATCCACATCGAAGCCACAATTTCGACCACGGCCGCACCCGCCAGCACGCGCAGCACGAAACCAATGGCAATAATCGTGACATCCAGAATGGTAACCCGTTTTAGGCCAAATGAATAGGCGAGGTTCATCACCAGATAAGTGGTCATTATCACCCCAAACGCGGTATGCAGTAAAAACGACGTGATGATACCGCCGAGCATCAGCGAGACCGAAATAAAGAGCGCTTGTCCCACGGGTACCGCCCCGCTGGCAATCGGCCGGTCTTTTTTATGGGGATGCATCCGATCCTGCTCAACATCCCTTATATCGTTGATGATATACACCGAGCTTGCCGAAAAACAAAAGATCAAAAACGCCAGAAAGCTATTCGTCAGCAGACCGATCTGCATGATGTTTTCTGAAAACAGAAGCGGCAAAAACAGGAAAACGTTTTTGATATACTGCTGCGGCCGTAAAAGTTTTATGTACTCAAGCAAGTTAAAAGGAATTCAGCGAATGCAAGTTGAACAATCAAGTTGAGAAGATACAATATCGGAAGGTGATTTGCGATGCGGGATAG
>PXAI01000065.1 GCA_003567135.1 Balneolia bacterium
CGCAGAAGATGAAGCCGGCTCCGTTCGTGCGGAAAAACGTGGCCGACCGGATCACGACCGGAAATTTTGAGGATCATCTTGAAGTCGTTGCCAGTGCCGACTGGGTAGTTGAGGCGATCATTGAGCAGCCGGGTCCCAAAAAGTCGATGATGGAGAAACTTGAAAAACTGGCCGGTCCAAATACGGTAATTTCCACCAACACGAGCGGGCTCCCGCTTCACAGCCTGATTGCAGGACGAAGCGATGATTTCAAGCGAAGGTTTCTCGGTACGCACTTTTTTAATCCGCCGCGCTACCTGAAATTGCTCGAACTTATTCCGACTGAGGATACAGATCCAGCCATCATGGAGCGGATCAGCTGGTTTGGCCGGATTCATCTCGGAAAGGGAATCGTTGTGGCTAAAGACACGCCGAATTTTATCGCAAACCGTGTCGGAACTTACTCAATGATGCTTAGCATCAAGGCGCTCGAGAAAGGCTACACCATCGAGGAAATCGACGCCCTCACCGGAACGCTCACCGGACGCCCGAGATCGGCCACGTTCAGAACGGCGGATGTCGTCGGGCTGGACACGCTCACGTACGTTTCCAAAAATCTTTACGCGGCGATTCCGGATGACGAGAGCCGTGAAGATTTTAAAATTCCGGCCGTGCTGAAAAAACTCGTTGAGGAAAAGCGTCTCGGTTCAAAAACGGGCAAAGGATTTTACGTGAAGGAAAAAGGCGAGATTAAGTCGCTGAATCCCGAATCCTTTGAGTATGAAAAAATGAAGCCGCTCGATCTGGGTGACCTGAACAGCCTCAAAAAAGTAAAATCACTATCTGAGCGCTGGAAAAAACTTTTTGAGATGGAAGGGCGCGGCGGAGACTTCATCCGTGTGCATACAACGGCGCTGGTCGCCTATGCGATGAACCGCATTCCCGAAATTGCGGATAGTCCCGCTGACGTGGATGACGCCATTCGCTGGGGATTCGGCTGGGATATGGGTCCATTTACCATCTGTGACTGGATCGGAGCCGAGCGGTTCAAAAAAGAGGCGAAAAAAGCCGGATTCGAACTTCCGTCCTGGTTTGCCAAAATGCAGAAAGAAGGAGCTGAGACGTTTTATAAGGAGGATGGCCACGCCCGAAGTGTTTATATCCCCGGGAAAGGCTATACGGCGATGGACGTCCGCGAGGATGAAATTACCGTGGCGCAGTACAAATCTTCCGACGGTAGAAACGAGATCTGGAATAACGACGAAGCCGGACTTCTGGACACGGGTGATGGTGTGCTTCTCTTCGAATTCAGGTCAAAGGCAAATACGCTTGGAAGCAAGGTGATTGCCGGACTAAATCACGCGATCGATCTCATGGAGAAAGGTTCCTGGAAGGGAATGTTAATCGCCAACGACGGCGCCAATTTCTCGGTCGGGGCGAATCTCGGTGAGATGGCGTATGCGGCGCAAAGCGGGGACTTTAAGTCCATCGAAAAAGCGGTAGAAAATTTTCAGATGACCGCCCAGCGAATCCGGTATGCCTCAAAACCAATTGTTGTGGGGCTGAAGGGTAAAGTACTTGGCGGAGGATGCGAGCTCTCAATGGCCGCCTCTACAGTCGTTGCCGCTACGGAAACGTATATAGGACTCGTTGAGCTTGGCGTTGGATTAATTCCGGCCGGAACGGGCACGATGTATATGGCAGCGCGCGCCGCAGAAAAGGGCGGAAGCTTGCACGCCAGCCGCGTTCAGAATCACATTCAGGAAGCATTTGAAACGATAGCGATGGCAAAAGTAGCTACTAGCGGACAGGAGGCCATCGAGCTTGGATATCTGGATCGGGCACACACCATCATCTCCATGCACGAAGATCGCAGAATTCACAGTGCGCGTCAGGAAGTGCTCAGGCTGGCTTCACAGGGATATCTTCCGCCGCCGGTCAGAAATAAAATTTACGTTACCGGAAAGCCCGGGTTCGCACCGCTTGAAGTGGCTGCGTGGACGATGCAGCAATCAGGCTACATCACAGAATACGACGCATTTCTGGCAAAAAAACTGGCGCACATCCTCACCGGAGGAAATCTCGAGGGCCCGTCTTTTGTGCACGAAGATCATCTGATTGATCTGGAGCGCGAGATATTTCTCTCACTGCTTGGCGAAAAGAAAACGCAGGAGCGTGTCCACAGCATCCTTACCACCAACAAACCTCTTAGAAACTGATTTTTATGACGATGAAAGAAGCATTCATAGTAAGCAGCGTTCGCACGGCAGTTGGAAAGGCAAAGCGCGGATCACTCTCGCAAACGCGTCCTGAAGCGATGGGCGCCGAAGCCGTAAAAGGTGCGCTGGAACATGGAAAATTAAGCGCCGATCAGGTAGATGATGTCCTTATCGGATGCGCCATGCCCGAGGGCGAGCAGGGATTGAACGTGGCAAGAGTCATTGCCCTGAGAGCAGGACTTCCCGACGCCGTTTCCGCAGCGACCATCAACCGGTTTTGCTCATCCGGACTGCAAACGATCGCAATGGCGAGCCAGTCGATTATGACCGGAATGGCCGATTCCGTAATTGCAGGCGGCGCAGAGTCGATGACGTTTGTTCCAATGAGCGGATTCCATTTTGCTCCTGATCCGTACATGGTAAAAAATCGCCCCGAAGTTTATATCGGGATGGGACTCACGGCTGAAAACGTAGCACGAAAGTATAAAATCAGCCGGGAAGATCAGGATGAATTTGCTTTTAAATCACATCAGAAAGCGGTAAACGCCGTAAAAAATGGTGTGTTTAAAGATGAAATCATCCCAATGAAATTGAGGCTGACTGATTTTCAGAACGGAGGAATCGCCGAACAGGAAATGACCTTTGATACCGACGAAGGCCCGCGAGCAGATACGAGTCCTGAGGCGCTTGCACAGCTCAGGCCTGCCTTCACGCCAAAAGGATCGGTGACGGCCGGAAACGCATCGCAGATGTCGGATGGCGCCGCGGCAACGCTGGTCGTCAGCGGTGACGTCGTGAAGGAAAATAACCTGAAGCCTATTGCACGGCTGGCAGGATTCGCGACCGGAGGCGTTGCGCCTGAAATCATGGGAATTGGTCCCGTGGCGGCCATCCCCAAAGTGCTGAAACAAACCGGACTGAAACTGAGCGATATCAGCCTGATTGAGCTTAACGAGGCGTTTGCCTCGCAGGCGCTGGCCGTAATTCGCGAACTGGATATCAATCCTGATATCGTAAATGTACACGGTGGCGCCATCGCGCTCGGGCATCCGCTTGGGTGCACCGGAGCGAAGCTGACCGCAACGCTTCTGCACGAAATGAAGCGCAAAAAAATCCGCTACGGCATGGTTACCATGTGTATTGGCGGTGGCATGGGTGCAGCAGGGATTTTCGAAAACCTGCAGCTCTGATTGATTTTTTTACAAACAACTAAACACAACCGATCATTATGGAAGACATGTTTTTTGGAGCATTTGCTGATATCAACACGTGGTACGTGGTTGGCTCGGCAGTTGCCGTATTACTCGTACTCGGTTTCACCGGCGCGCCGCTAACGCTGTGGTTCGTCGGCCTGGCCGCGCTGATGTGGGGCTTCGCCGCTCCGACATGGAGCTGGGCGGTACTTGGTGTACTCGCCGCACTTTTCCTCATAAAGCCGATCAGGCGCGCCACGCTGTCAAACGGCGTGATGAAGATGATGAAGGCGCTAAACTTTCTGCCGGTTATTTCGCAAACCGAGCGTACGGCCATCGAGGCGGGTACCGTCTGGATGGATGGAGAGCTTTTTTCGGGTAAGCCCAATTTCAAGCGGATTCTGAATGAATCGTATCCAGATCTGACCGAAGATGAACAGGCGTTTCTCGATGGCCCGGTTGAAAAACTCTGCGCCATGACCGATGACTGGGAAGTTTTTCAGAACCGTGAGCTGCCGCTGAAGGTGTGGGATTATCTCCACAAGGAGAAGTTTTTCGGCCTGATCATCCCCAAAAAATATGGGGGACTCGAATTTTCAGCTCTGGCCAACAGCGCGGTTGTTGCGAAAATCACATCCCGCTGCGGCCCGCTGTCTACTACAGTGATGGTTCCAAACTCACTCGGTCCAGCCGAGCTTTTGATCCACTACGGAACGCAGGAGCAGAAAGATTACTATCTGCCTAAACTCGCGATCGGAGAAGAGGTACCCTGCTTCGCATTGACGGAACCCAACGCCGGGTCAGACGCCGGTGCAATCAGTTCGAGCGGCGTTGTCTTCAAAGGGGATGACGGCAAACTCTATATGAAGCTCAACTGGGATAAGCGGTATATCACCCTTGCGGCGATTTCCTCCGTTCTCGGACTCGCTTTCAAACTACGTGATCCGGAGAATTTGCTCGGCAAAGGCGAAGATCTTGGTATTACCTGCGCGCTCATCCCGACGAGTGCCGAGGGTGTTGAGCTCGGCAAGCGCCATGACCCGCTGGGCGTTCCGTTCTACAACTGCCCGACGCGTGGCAAAGACGTAATCGTGCCGGTTGATACGATTATCGGTGGTGTTGAAGGCGCCGGAAACGGATGGCGCATGCTGATGGAAAGTCTCGCTGCCGGACGCGGAATTTCACTGCCGGCTTCAAGCACGGGCGGCACCAAAGCGATGATGCGCGTTGCCGGAGCCTATGCAGGAGTGCGGAAACAGTTCGGCCTTCCAATTGGGAAATTCGAAGGTATTGAAGAGCCGCTGGCGCGCATTGCGGGCTACACTTACATCCTTGAGGCAGCCCGGAAATACACCTGTGGCGCACTCCAGCAGGGTGCAAAACCGGCCGTGGTTACCGCGATCGCGAAATACAACTTTACCGAAATTTTCCGGAAAGCAACCAACGACACAATGGATATTCTCGGCGGTGCCGCGATTTCCCGAGGCCCGCGCAACCTGGTTGCTCACGGCTACATGTCGGTTCCGGTTTCCATTACCGTTGAGGGTGCGAACATTCTGACCCGTACGCTCATGATTTTTGGCCAGGGCGCCATTCGCTGTCACCCGTACGCGTTTAAAGAAATCGACGCGCTGACAAGAGGCGATCTCGTTCAGTTCGACGATGCATTCTGGAAGCACATCGGACACGTGGTGCAAAACAAATTCCGTGCGCTGTTGCTCAGCGTAACGCGCGGCCGACTGGCATCATCACCGGTTTCCGGGCCGGCGGCAAAATACTGGAAGAAAATGGCCTGGACATCCGCCAGCTTTGCATTTATTTCTGATGTCGCGCTTGGCTCCATGGGCGGCGCGCTTAAAGTGAAAGAAAAGCTGACCGGCCGCTTCGCGGATATTCTTTCCTGGATGTATCTCGGAACGGCAGTTCTGCGCCGCTTTGAAGCTGAAGGCCGCAGAAAAGAAGATGAACCGTTTTTGCACTACTCGATGCAGCTTGCGTTCAGTGAAATCCAGCAGGCGTTTGACGGAATCTATCGCCACATGAGCATTCCGCTCGTTGGCTGGATCTTCCGCGGACCGATCGCGTTCTGGTCGAGGTTGAACCCGATTTCAACCGCTCCGGATGACCGCACCGGAAAATACCTGGCGAAAATTGCGCAGACTCCCGGCGAGCAGCGCGACCGCATGACCGACGGAATTTATGTTCCTGAGGATGTGAACGAAGCGCTTGGCCGTCTTGAAAACGCGTTCAGATTATCCACTGAGGCCGAGGATGTTGCGCGGAAAATCAAGGATGCTATCCGGGCGAAAAAACTTCCGCGTGATAAGCCGGCGCGACTCGTTCAGAAGGCGCTTGAGGAAAACATCATCACCAAAGAAGAGGCGGGTCTCGTGAAACGGGCAGAAGAAGCACGATTCGATGCCATTCAGGGGGATGAGTTTACGCTGGATGAGTACAGCAAAACGGCAGAAAATCCGGTTCCTGCTCCGATTCCGAATAAACAGGGAAAGAAGCCAGAGCCGGTTATGAACTAAGAAAATGCTCTGAAAATATGACGATAACTTTCGAGAGGTGTTTATGTTTTAATCATAGCACCTCTCGTACTATATTAGGGTTGGTAAATATAAAACGAGGTCTATGATTCGATTTAAAGGAAAGGTTGCCGTAATTACAGGAGCCAGCAAGGGGATCGGCAGGGCTTGTGCCGAACAGATTGCCGCGGAAGGCGGCAGGGTTGTTGTAAGCAGCCGAAAGCAGGAGGCCGTTGATGCGGTTGCTGAGGAAATCCGGAAAAACGATGGTGAGGCGATTGCGTTTCAGTGCAAAGCCGGTATTGCTGAGGATATGGAAAACCTGATCACCAAAACGACAGAAGAGTGGGGCAGGGTTGATATCCTGATAAATAACGCAGCCGCGAATCCTGTCTACGGGCTTGTGATCGAAACGCCCGATTCGGCGATCGATAAAATTATGGAGGTAAACCTGAAGGCTCCCTTTCATTTTTCACGACTGGCCTATCCGCATTTCAAAAAGCAGGGCGGAGGCAGTATCGTAAATATCAGCAGCGTTGGGGGATTATCCCCCGAAAAATTTCTGGGCATGTACAGCGTGAGCAAAGCGGCGCTGAATATGCTCTCCAAAGTGATGGCCGAAGAGTTTGGCGGGGATAATATTCGCGTGAACGCGGTGTGCCCCGGGCTGATAAAAACGGACTTCAGTAAAGCGCTCTGGGAAAATGAGCAGATGCTGAAGCACTGGAACCGGCAGACTCCGCTTGGGCGTCCCGGCACGGTTGAGGAAGTTGCGGCGATGGTTTGTTTTCTGGCGTCGGACGAATCACGCTTCATCACCGGCGGCGTGTTTCCAGCTGACGGAGGCTTTACGATATGAAAAGAGACGTGTACCTGATCCTTCGTGAATTTATACAGAATGAATTAAGAATCTGTGAGGATTTACTGCTTTCAGGTGATTACGCCGCACTTTTTAAAGCACTTGATAAGCTCCGCGCTGAGGCCCGAAAATCCGGGCTGTGGAATTTTACCCTTCCTGCGGAATACGAAGGGCACGGGTTGAGCTATGCCGAATTTGCGCCGCTGAGCGAAATTCTGGGATGGTCCCCGCTGGGTCACTACGTTTGCAACGTTCAGGCACCTGATATTGGTAATATGGAACTGTTGCTTCATCACGGAACGGATGAGCAGCAGCATAGATGGCTGGCTCCGCTGGCTTCCGGTGAAATCCGAAGTTGCTTTGCCATGACCGAACCTGAAAACGCAGGATCGAACCCGACGCTGATGGGTACAAAGGCGGAGCTGAAAAACGGAAAGTGGATCATTAACGGGCGAAAGTGGTTTACGACCGGAGCGGACGGCGCAGGTGTTGTGATTGTGATGGCCGTTACTGATCCGGATGCACCGAAACATTGCAGGGCATCAATGTTTATAGTTTCGGCAGATAATCCCGGATTCAGAATCATCAGAAATATTCCTGTGATGGGCGACGCAGGCAGCGGTTGGCTGAGTCATGGCGAGGTTGAGTTTGTGAACTGTACGGTTGATGAATCTGCGATTATCGGAAAACCGGGGGATGGATTTGTGCTGGCGCAGGAGCGTCTTGGCCCGGGAAGAATACACCACGGAATGCGGTGGATTGGAATTGCGGAGCGCGCACTGAGTATGACGTGCAAAAGAGCGCTGATCCGGAAAATATCCCCAAACACCGTTCTTGCTGATAATGACGCTTTTCAGTCGAAAGTCGCCGAATCCCGCGCAGATATTGAGGCGGTGAGGGCGCTTATGCTGAGCACGGCAAGTTTCCTGGATTCAGGTTCAATGAAGTCAGGAAGAAGCAGAATCAGCCTGATCAAATTTCTGGCTTCGGATATGCTGATGAAAGTGCTGGATTTTGCGATTCAGACTCACGGCGCGCTTGGCGTTACGGATGATACCATCCTCTCATTTTTCTATAGACATGAGCGCGGAGCACGGATTTACGACGGTCCGGATGAAGTGCACATGATGGTTGTGGCCAGGGAAGAACTGAAAAAATACAGGAGTTAATGGCGGGACCTCAGAAAGATACCGGCTCTGAAATGAAGGCGTCTTCAGCGGAAGAGTATCCCGCGAAAGATGCTCTTTTCGAGTGGCTATCTGAACCCTGCAGGCTTGGAATAGATCCGAAAACCGCAAAACTGAAACGATTCAGCGGGGGATATTCCAATCTGACCTTTCTTCTGACCGCAACAGCTAAATCAGATAAATCAGAGCAAAAGTGGGTGGTTCGCTTTCCGCCAAAAGGTTCGAGGGGCGGATCGGCGCATAACATGGAGCGTGAGTTTTCATTGCTGAGTCAGATACATGATGTTTTCCCGAAATCACCGCGAGCTGTGCTTTGCTGCGAAGATAAAGAGGTAGCCGGTGCGCCATTTATGATTATGGAATATCAGAGCGGCCTGATTCTGCGGCCGGGGGGAGAGTGCCCGTTCAAAAGAAAAATTGATTCCGCGCTTTATTACCATAAAACCGGGAATCAGGCAGTTGAAATGTTGGCTGAACTTCACAGCATCCCGACTGAAAAACTGAACATGCCGGGAGGCGGCGATCCTGAAACGTACACCAAAAGGCAGGTCGAAAACTGGATCAGACGTTTCAAGAATGCACTGACGGATGACGTACATTTTCCTGAATACGTCGCGGAACTTTTAACAGAGTATGCCCCTGAAAAAAATGAGGTAACGCTGATTCACAACGATTTCAAGCTGGATAATATCGTACTGGAGCCGGAATCACCGTATCGGGTTAAGTCGCTGCTCGACTGGGAAATGGCCACTCTGGGTGATCCAATGAGCGATCTCGGAACTACGCTGGCTTACTGGGTTGAAGCGGAGGATTTTCGTGTATTGCGGCCTCTTGGCGTGACATACCGCAAAGGAAACTTAAGCCGTGATGAGTTTGCGAAGAAATATGCCAAACTAACTGGAAGGGAAATCGGTCAGCTCAATTATTACCTGGCGTTTGGTTATTTTAAAATAGCCGTTATCGTACAGCAGATTTATTATCGCTATAAAAAGGGATATACGAATGATCCAAGGTTTGCTGAACTGAATCATGTAGTCGACGCTCTTCTATTGAAAGCATCAGGATACACAGATACGTTTCTGCCATTGGATTAATACGGATTATTCAAATAATAATTCGTATTAATCCCTTCTTCTGACAAATTTTGTCAATCAGGATGACTTCTTCGCAGCAGCTTTCTTTTTCCTTGCAGCCTGTTCTTCCGACTTCTGTCTCAGCTTGTAATTTACGTATCTCAGACCGTAAATTTTATGCATGATTTCATCACGGAACTGTATGGCTTCCTTCAGCTTGGCGTCGTAATTTTTTTTGAATTCCGACTTAGTTTTTGCTTTAGGGATGTAGAACGTTTTGTTCTTGTTTACGCCTTTTTCCGGAGAGTAGCATACTGAAAAAACGTGCTCAGTGTATTCTCTTCCGCCCCGCTGCTTTTTCTTCTGCGTATAGCTGATTCCGTTGTAGCCAATATTGCTACGGGTACCAACGTGCATTGGGCGATCGTGATTTTTGGCAAAATTTTGCCACTCTTCAAGATTATCATCCCGGAAACTTTTGGCAACGACCAAAGCTTCATCTTTTCCCCCGTGCTTCCCATCACTAAAGAATTTACTTATTTGGCGGCCATCTCTTCTTATCCGCACGAACCACCCAAAGGTATTCTTTTCCTGCTGATCAATACGGGAAATGTTTTTCATTTCGTGTTTTTTTCCTCGCAAAACCGGTCCTCTATTTTATGTATTAAGCGTCCTGAGTCAAAGGGGTTTTTATTGACTTACCCCGAATGAAACATATTACTAAAAAAAATGATTGAATAGCAACAGAAATATGTACTAATCTGATATTTATGTACTTATAAAAATTCTTAAGAATAGAGTGACCATTCTTTTCAAATCTTTAGAGATTTCCAGCCAGACTTTTATTCAAAAAAGATAGCAAGAATTCGGTACGGCAGGTTTTTTACCTGATTAACACATCTGTTGCCGGTTAAACTAATTTTTACTCGGTATCGAAAGCTTCCCGGGCAGCTTCGAGTTTCTCAGTCAGTTCAGGACCAAGGTGATTTTCGAGTATTGAACGGTAAACTCTTGAGGTACGGAATCCCTGTCCGCGCTCAAAAAAGTCTGTAACTACAAGTTCCCAGTCGGAGCTGAGCGGCATTATAATGCCAAATCGTTCGCTTGGCTGATCGCCCACAGTATGCTGTTTCAGCGCCATACCGGACTCAGCGGCGCGCCAGTAGTTATAAATATCCACATAGCTGAATAGATCGGGGTTGGTGGAAACACGCTCCAGAATTTCGGTATTTGAAGATGCAAGATCGACCGGCATATCCTGCCAGTACTGATTTTTCAGATCACGGATTCTGGTTTCATGGAGCGTGCCGCCGAATGCCAGCGCCGTTTTGTGGCTCCATTCTTCTCCAATCTGCTCCAGCGAGCTGAGCTGTTCTGCAGAATCATGCGTGATTAAAACCGCTATGTTTGTGAGATATGGAGGGCTGAAGCGGAGTTCTTCACGGCGCGATTCGGTTATTGTTACGTTCCCAAGGCCGAATACGCCGCCCGTACTCTCTTTAACCTTATTGTAGAATGTTGAGAAATCCCGCTCCGGGATGAAATTATACCTGAGTTCGATACCGTGTGATGAACTCACAAAATCGGCAAATTCCTGCATGATATCGATTCCTACGCCCGTCAGTTCGCCGTTTTCATCCTTGTAGGCAAAACCATCAGCAGGAATGTAAACTACTTTCAAATCGGCAAATCCACGCTCGGCAGAAACCGCGTACTGATCGCCTTCAAGCGTGGAGTTGCAGGATGAAAGTACCAAAAGCAACACCCCAACGCTGCTCATCAAGAAAACGGATTTTAAAACTTTAGTAACAAATATTGTCATATTGTGATTGGTTGATTGTAATTGACAGCATGTTGCAGTTCAACTAAATAGCTGAGAAGTCGTTTTCTCAGAACGGATGCTTTTTTCCAGATTAAGGCCTGTTGTTTTTTGTACTCCACGCGGCCGGTTTCTGTCTCAATAGGGATGGGCTCATACCCCAGTTCCGCAAGATCATAAGGACTCGCCTTCATATCCATTATCCGTGCTTCCCGAGCGAGTAAAAATGTTTCAAGAAGCAGTTCGCCGCTAACCCAGGGATAGAGCTTGAACGCCCATTTATACAAATCCATATTTGTGTGGAGGCAACCTGGCTGCTCGTTTTGAAGCATAGTGTCACGGCTGGGCTGCATGAGGTTTAGCGGACGCGCCTCATCAGTGAAAAAGCGAAATGCGTCGAAATGACTGCACTGTACGGGTAGGGACGTGAGCGTATGCTCGAGTACTTCATCAGAAACCCGAAGCGGCCATCTTTCGTGGCGAACTTCTCCCGCTTTGTACACCATCGCCCATTCGTGCAGTCCGGTGCATCCGAAAAACGGCGGACGCTTGTCCACGGCTTCGAGTAGTGAAACGGTCCAGTTCAGGGCGTTGAGTCTCTTATCGGGGAATTGAGTCGGATCGAGAAAAAGATCGTTTCCGGAGTGCGTGAAATCGCGGTGACGAAAATGATCGTTACCTGCGGCATCTTTTAGCAAAACGCTGTGTCCCGGCGACCATCTTTTCAGCCAGGCGGGCCGGAAAGAGTAGTAGGTAAACAAAAAGTCTATGACCGGTTCTGATCGCTGGTTGCTTTTTTTGGCAAGATATCCGTCGACAAGCCGGCCAACTTCATCAGCATGAAAACCTGCAGCCTCTGACCACTCCTGGCGGCTCATAACTGAGTCGGTATTCAAAACTGGAAAATTCATGCCGGCGTTAGGTTTATCAAAGCAAAGGAACTATTCAGCACTCTGTCTTATATTATAGCATTATCAGCCAGAAAATACAGCAATGCAGTCAATAGTAATAACCCCTTAGTAAATCTAAGCACCTTTTTACAATTGAATGCGCGCTGAAAACGAATTCTAATTTCAATAAAATTAATGATGAATAAGGTGAAGACAGACGGAAGTATGACCTACGAATCGTACCGCAAAATGACGGAAGATTTACTCGCACAGAACAAAACTACAGGAGAAAATCAGTCGGAGGAGATGATTCATTACACCAAAATGAACGTCACCCGGATGCGCAGAATTGATAAACACATTCCGCTATCTGATGAGTTGAAAGAGGTTCTGGATCAGATCAAAAAGCCCCAGCGCTGGACTGTGCTAACCGAGCCATGGTGCGGGGATGCTGCTCAGATTGTGCCTGTTTTTAACAAGATTGCCGAAGAATGCCCGCAGATTACGCTCGATATTCTGCTTCGGGATGAAAACCTTGAGTTAATGGATCAATATCTGACAAACGGGGGAAGATCGATTCCAAAACTGATCGTTACGGATGAGGAATCGGGCGACGAGATTTTCAACTGGGGGCCGCGTCCGGCTTCGGCGCAGAAGCTGGTCATTGAGCTAAAAGAGAGCGGGCTGCCGTTGATGGAAATGGCCACGCAGCTCCACACATGGTACGCGAAAAACAAAACCGAAGACACGCAGGCTGAGCTGGTAACTGAGCTGAAAGCCGTTATTTAATCAGCAGCATACTTCCGGTCTGCTGCTCAGTTTGCCTGTCGGTTTGTCCGATCCAGGTCAGGCGGTAGAAATAGAGGCCGCTTGCGGGCCCAACGGCATCCCATGCGGCGTTGTGGGTTCCCGATGCATGGTACGTATTCCGGAATACTGTATAAATCAGGCGTCCTTTTACGTCAAAAATCTCCAGCGTGAGATATCCCGGCTGGTTTACCGAGAAGGGGATCATCGTTGACGGGTTAAAGGGATTGGGATAATTATCCCCAAGCGAAATAGCTTCCGGCAGGTTGTGGCCGGGCGTATCTTCGGCTGATGTGAGGTCATCTACGGCAAACATGGTTGAGGTAAAGCCCGGGAGTCGTGCGATTTCTTCGTCGAGGCCAATGGCGTCTTCGTTTACCTCAATCGATTTTGGCTCAAGCACGGTGCTGACTTGTCCCAGTCCTTCAGCGAAATAAAATACGGGGCCGTACTCGCTCAGCAGATTCAGCGTAGCCGGAATCGGATCAATAATCGGAACAGATACGTAAACGGTGATATCAAGCGACCACCCGGCAAGAAACGCTACGGCGTTTACATCGCCAAAATCGAGGCTGAGCGTTTCATCCTCAAGGCGACGAATATCGAGGCTCAGGCTGATATCAAGCTCATCTTCCAGATTGATGCCGTCCGGCAGGAATTCGTCGAAATCATCAGGAACGGGCAGGGTTTGCTCCACATCCAGAATCTGCCAGGATGATCCCGGAGACTCGCTCAGGCGAACGAGTTCGATCGTCTGATCAGGATCAAAATCGGGGATCAGATCTTCGAGGCTGAAATCGAAATCTTCCAGAAAATCCACGTTCAGAATTTCGCTGATGCCTACATGAATTACATCGCCCTGAACTTTACGGCTGAACGTTCTGATCAGTGCTGAGTCGTTATCATCGCAAATCGCGCGGCCTGAGCATTCGTTAAAAACGTAAATTTCGGCGCCTGTATCGCCATCAATTTCTATATCGGTTAACCGCAGGCTTCGTTCGAGATCATCTACCGGATTTCCGTCTTCATCGAGGGTGACATCCAGAAACAGAGCCCGGGAATCGAACGACTGGGGCATGAAATCAGCAGCATTTTGAGCGTGCAGAGGCTGGATCAGGAAAAAAAACAGGGCGACGAACAGGAACGTAAGTTTTTGCATATTTCTGAATGTTTACCGCAGGATGATCGTTTATTTTGATATCCGACAATATCCCGAAAAAAGGCGTTAAATCACAAGCGGATATAGATCATATAAACCTTAGCTTACGGCA
>PXAI01000202.1 GCA_003567135.1 Balneolia bacterium
GAATAGTATAGCCTCTCTCTATGGTTAATTACCTTTCTTAGTTTTTCAATACCCCACTAGGGCATTAAATAGAGGTTGCGGAAAAAGTGGTGTGTTAGGTTGCACTTCGTTTAACCCAACCTACAGGTTATAGGGCGATAATTAATGAGTGCGATCGATGATGGGGAACGCACCACCTTTAAGGTTGTGATTCAGAGATTATTCTATCTCCAAAAACTCTCTGACTGTAACAATTGAAATTCCCTCAAAAGGATTAAGAACTAACAAGTCTTGATCTCCGCTTATGATTAATTTTGCATTCCCATTAACAGCTAACTCTAAAAACTGATCATCTTTGGGATCTCGACAAGCGATTATTCTCTTTGTAGTCTCAATAAATCTAACTGATTTAGCCAACCAAATTAAAAATAAATCTCTTTCAATCGAAGTAATGTATCGCTCAAACTTTGGTCTTGCTAATACTTCTTGTATTTCTTGCCAGATTGATTGAGACATCAAAATAACTCCTAAATGCCTCGCTTTGTCTAAAGCTTGACGAGGCTGACTACTTTTAAATAGTAAAGCACTAACAACAATATTTGTATCTAATACATATTTAGGGCGATTCTTCATTCAGAATTGCCTCCAAAATTTCTGGTGTTAAACCTCTAGAAACTGCTCTCTCACTAATTTCATCCATCAGTTTGCCCAGAAAATCCACTTCCTCGTTAACATTCTCTCCCAAAAATAAGCTCACAAGTGTTGCCAGAGATTGCTTTTCACTTTCCGTTGCCTTTTGATAAGCCTGAGCAACTTTGGGACTAACTTTAATGGTAATTTCTTCGCTAATCTGCATAATTAAGACCTGTTAAGATCATCTTCCATTATATCGAATGAGTGCGATCTCGAATATAATTAATAAATTATCGAAGGAGATTGTCATGAAAGGAGAGTTCACCGCCATCATTGAAGCAGCAACAGAAGGGGGATACTGGGCGATTTGTCCTGAAGTCTCAGGTGCAAATGGTCAAGGAGAAACCATTGAAGAAGCCAAAGAAAGCTTAAAAAGTGCTATTCAACTAATTTTTGAAGATCGTTTAGCTGATCTTCGTCGAGGACTATCAAAAGAAGCGATCGAGGAAACAATTTCCCTTCCATGAAACGAAAAGAATTATAAAAAAAAGTTACGGAGGGCAGGTTGTTACCTTAAACGAGAAGGAGCTTCCCATTCCCTTTGGATTAATCCTCAAACTGGAGTCACTGAAGCTGTACCACGACATACAGAAATCAAAGAATTTTTAGCCCAAAAAATTCTCAGAAACTTGAATGTCCAATAGTGCGATCGCCTATAGGGTGCGTTCCCTGATGCAATCCTTGTTACTCCATTGTTTGATGATGGGGAACGCACCATCCTTAAGGTTATGATTTGGGGAAAATGCGCACTGTTGTGCACTCCTCCCGCAGCTTACCAAGGCGCTCCAGTGCCCCTTTGTAACTTTCTTCGTTCCCTTGCTCCCGATAGAGGTCAGCCGCCTTCTGGAAATCGGCACTCGCCCCTTCAACATCTCCCAAGTGAGAGCGGACGTTAGCACGGTTGTAGTAGGCAGGGGCATAAGTAGAGTCGAGGGCGATCGCCCGGCTTAAATCCTCTACTGCGGCTTCCCTCTCTCCCAAGTAATAGTGGGTAATACCTCGGTTGTAGTAGGCCAAAGTCAAGGTGGGATTAAGGGCGATCCCCTGGCTGTAATCTGTCAGTGCCCCCGACTTATCTCCCAACTCGTAGCGGATAATGCCTCGATTGTAATAAGCCAGAGCATTGCTAGGTTCGATGGCGCTCGCCTGTTTGTAATCGGAGAGTGCCTCTTCTCGTTCCCCTAGCTGATAGCGGTAAAGACCTCGGTTGTAGTAGGCAGGGGCATAATTGGGGTCGAGAGCAAGTGCCTGATTGTAATCGGAAAGTGCCCCCTCTCTATCTCCTGCTGCCATGCGGGCATTGCCTCGGTTGTTGTAGGCTTTAGCATGGCTGAGTTTCTTGGTCAGTGCCTTGGGTGAAGCCTCAACCTCTCGGAAAGGCTCCAGAAAGGATGGCAGGGTTCCTTCTGCCCAGACCGCCACCTCCTTAACGCGGAACATCAACCAGGGGTGAGTCCCCCCATCCATGCCCATGAAAAACCTCCAGAATTGGCCCGTGAGCCCAGATTCTAACTCCTCAAATTCTTTTGCCTGTTCAATCAACTCTTCTAGGTTGATTTCGTCTGCTATCTTCCGACTGCCGACTGCCAACTTGCCCAAAGCTCGCAGGGCATCTTCTCGGTTTTGTGCCACCAGCAACCCCGCGCGATCGGCACTAAATTCGGATTTGCGCGACCATTCCATTAACTCCATCACAAATATCCGCCCTAATTGTTCTCCTATGCCGAAAGTGCTTTGACCTAAAATACTAATAAAGGTCGCTAAGTTTTGAGCCATAAAATGATAGAAAGTGTGACCACATTTTTGGTGTCCCAATTCGTGACCGAGAACAAACATTAGTTCACCCTCGTTAAGTAAATCAATTAATCCACTGGTAACGACAATAGCAGGTCTGGTATAGCCAGCCGTGTAGGCATTTAAGACGGGATTTTGCTCAATAAATAGCTCCACAGGGGGGATGTCGAGAATGTGACAAGCTTCTGTGTGTATAGCATGAATTGCGGGAAACTGACAGGGTGAAACCCTAATCGCCGAGCTCAGTTTCTGAAATCGAAACGCCCATTCTACTCCAGACTCCATGATTTTCTTAATTATGAAATCAATACCCTTGAGTTTACTCAAGGTTCGGGTAGCTTCCTGATCTAGCGGGTGCTGAAATGAGGCTGCTTGAAGTCCTTTTAGCTGGATACGCTTATGGCTAATCATATTTTTTCCTTACACTATGTAGAAGCTCGGTTGTATGATGATGTTGAGGTTTTAGAGAATCGACACTGGATAATTAATTAAACTGACTTTTAGCTGATCTTAACTTACTTTTTATAATTTTATCCTCAAATATTTTTTTTTCGTAACCTCTTTGTTTAGGGGGCTAAACGTTTAATATCCCATCCTTGATTATCCTGTAAATAGTAGCAAATGCGATCGTGTAGTCTATTTGATCTACCTTGCCAAAACTCAAACTTGTGAGGAATAACCCTCAATCCCC
>PXAI01000219.1 GCA_003567135.1 Balneolia bacterium
AACTGGATAATCTTCATCTTCCCTGTCTTTGGTTCCCCCGAGATCTTCATAAAAGGTCTCCAGTCGTTCAGTTCCCGTAAGGGCCGTTTTGATATCCTGCCTTTCCGATTTCCTCAGGCATTCCGTGCATGGTTCTTCTTCGGTGCAACCAGGCTCACATCCATCTAATTCGCCGGCCACCATATCTGCAAGACTTTCCAGAATAGTCTCAGATAAATTACAGGCTATTTTTTCGGCTTTAATACGCCCGCAGTTACACTCTGGATCATCGCACAGGGAAGCCATGTGAGCGGCAATATCTTCCGGCAGTTCAGTGAGTTTTATTTTCTCGCCCGGTTTGTTATAACTTTTTATGGTAGTTATATTATCGAAAAGACGGTCAATTATATCGCTGTCCACCGTTATCTCTTCCTTCTCCCCCTCTTCTTCACCGGAAGGCGGGGTATAACCGGGGAAAACATCTGCAAGAATGTTGTATAGTTTTTCTTTAAATTCTTCCACGGCCTCAGTGATATCTTCTTCCATGTCAATATCACCGATAATATCCCGCAGGATAACAAAAAGTTCACTATTGGCCTCCTCCATGATTAGCTCAAAGGGTTCCAGAATATTTTCCCTGATGGACGCGGAAACGGGACTTTCCTCAGCAAGAAGAACTTCCAGGGCTCGGTTTAAATTAATCATAAGCAGTTCCGCCATATCTTCAAGATGGTAAGCACCTTCACCTTCAGTGAAAAATGCTGTCAGGGGATCCAATAAAAGAGAAGAAAACTCTTCATACCCAAACATGGCAAAGAGGACATCCGCCCAGTGGTTTAGGAATTCGGCCAGTTGTTCCTCGACTTCACAATTACTGCCTTCAGTAGAACTTTCAGAGAAATGACTGATGCCCATATCAATATCGTTTGATATATCATCCAGCACTGAGCCCATAGCGTTCAATACCGGGCAGTATGGACATTCGGGGTCGCTGCCGCCACAGGAGAAACAATCTTCTTCACCACCGGCCAGCCAGTTATCCATTAGTCCCCTGAAAACTCCCCAGATGCCGCCGCCACACTCCGGGCAGCCAGGATGGGGATCATCCTCTAAGCAAAGTGAGCAATCAGGATTAATAAGCATGCCCAGATAATCACTAATTACGCCTGCTCCCTCCAGATCGCCGAACATGGGATCAAGAAGACTATCCCAGAAAACGATGGAAAGATTGTTCATGGCCATATTGAAATTTTCATCCTCACGCAAAGCTTCACGAAATTCTATAGGGATATCTTCAAGATTATCCAGCAACCCGTGGATAACTGAGGCCATTTCTGTTCCTTCAATGGACCCTCTCATATATGTGATGTAATCTTCCAACAGCTCGGGGATTTCCGAAAAAGCTCCCCTGCTGTCCAGCCTTCCCAGAACGTCACCGGTATAGCCCAGCAGGATAAACAAAACTTCTTCCGCCAGGTCGGAAACTCTGTCATCGTTTAAAAAATTATGCATGGAATCCCTGAGAAAGGACTTAAAGGAACCATCGCTGTCATCTTGTAATAGATCATAGGCATCAGCAATAATCTGTTCGAGAAACAGACGCTCTCCGCTGCCTTCTTCAAGAAGCAGATAAGAAGCAATAACATCGCCTAAAATTTCCTGAAATTCGTTATCGCGTAAAACATGAATTATTATTTCAGTAATAGTGGATTTTCCGGAACCTTCATCCTGAATATTAACTCCGGCCATACTTTCTAAAAGGGCTTCTTTTACTCGCTGATCATGCAGAATTTCATCGGCAAAACCGTAAACAGATTCACTGAGAGAATCAATGGTTACATCATTGGGAGTATCTCCTGGTAAAGCAAACATGGTATTGATAATCGAAGCTAAGCTGCCAACTTGCTTCACTGAAGATTCGGGCACACTCTTTTCCGTTTCAGGTGCTTCTCTGTTAGTCAGAGTGGCTGAAACTTCCCCGACAACAGGCCCAAACACCATCATAAAAACCAAAAAAATAACAACAAATAACCTTCCGGCAGATGCAACCTTCCTGCCGAAAATACCGGCAATCATAACAATACCACCTTATCCGGCCCTGTTATTAAAAAAAAGCAAATTATAAACGTGTCTGATAGAATTACTTCATTATATATTATGCAGAATTATATTGCAAGAACTAATATTCTGAAAAGTGCAACTCCTTTATGAGCTTTTGAGCTTTTCCAGGATGGGGGATATTATAATTGCAGGCAATATGAGAAACTTTGTCAAAAGCTATCCCTTAAGTTTTGCGAATATTTGCAATTTTACACTTACTTGTATTATGATAATGTTTACATGAGAGAGTAAGTTCACTTAAATATAGGGGTCTGAAAAGTTACATCTAACTAACGGAGTAATAAAAATGAAATTATTTAAAAATTATTTCCTTCTCCCAATAATAAGTTTTATGTTGCTCTATCCGATATTACAATGCACTGAAATATCGGCAAAAAGCAGCCCTTACGGCTTTAATGAAGAATCTTTCGGTGAAATTAAAGGAACTGTGAGTTGCTGGGATGATAATCTACCCCTGGAAAAAGTTGATGTAACTGCTTACCGACTGGATTTTTACGACGAAAAAGATAACTGGTGGGAATATTGCTGCTACTTTAAAGCAATAACCGATAATAAAGGTAACTATTTTTTTGAAGAGATTCCGGAAGGTGACTACCTACTCACATTCAACAAATCCGGATACATAGCATCAGACTCTTTAAGTGAAAACCTTTTCAGCCTGAAAACAGATGAAACCTTAGAGGTAAATCGCTCTCTTTATTTTGCCGGCTATGCCACCCTTGAAGGAAGTGTCAGAGATTCACATTCGGGACAAGTTCTGGAAGGAGTAGAAATATCGGTAATTCAACAGCGCAAGAGTGTTATTGTCGGTAATACTGACAGTGAGGGATATTTTTTAATTGAGGACCTAACCGTGGGTGAGCAAGCAGTTTCTTTTAGCCTGCCAAACTACCACCATGCAGAGTATTCATTACTATTTGAGGATGGCGATACTAAGCTGCTTGATGTTGATCTGGAACCCCAAAAAACCGGCAAAATAAGCGGCCGGGTTACAAATCCCGAGAGGGAGCCTATTGC
>PXAI01000036.1 GCA_003567135.1 Balneolia bacterium
CAGGAGCATTGTCAATCTCATCAAATGCCTTGGAAGACCCGCCGTACTTGGCTGACAGCACTTTCGTGATCGCTGCGGTCAAGGTCGTCTTGCCGTGATCTACGTGGCCGATCGTGCCTATATTTACGTGTGACTTCGAACGATCAAATGTTTCTTTAGCCATTGTTAATTTCCCTGATTTTGAAATTATATGATTGTGGTCAATAAGTTGTCGAATTTACCGGTTGGAGGCATCTTCGAAACCATATTTGTAATTAAAAATACTTTAGTAAATTGCGGATACCGGAGAGCCGCTACTCGGATTTGAACCGAGGACCCCTTCCTTACCATGGAAGTGCTCTACCCCTGAGCTATAGCGGCATACGCAGAGAGCGGGCGACGGGACTCGAACCCGCAACATTCAGCTTGGAAGGCTGACACTCTACCAATTGAGTTACACCCGCTAACAGTATGGTAATGTGGGGAGAGCAGGATTCGAACCTGCGAAGTCGAAGACAACAGATTTACAGTCTGCCCCAGTTGGCCACTTTGGTATCTCCCCAAATCACAAAAAATTAAAGAACTAATGGAGCTGGTGATAGGACTCGAACCTACGACCGGCGGTTTACAAAACCGCTGCTCTACCAACTGAGCTACACCAGCATTGCAAAGACCACAAAGTTAAGAAAAGCAACCTTGCCTGTCAACCTGTATTTTAATCAATTTTCCACCTCATTTTGGTGCTCTCTCTTCTTTTTCTTTTTCAGCCAGTAGCGTATCAGTTTATACCCAATAAATACAATGATTAACCCGACAATGACGGATCCGTACACGTTCAGATAATATTGTATACTCGGCCAGTTCTCCTGAATGATCCACCCTATCCATATTAATATAAAGTTCCAGAGCAGCGCGCTGATGGTTGCCGAGAGCATCGTGCGGTATGCGGGCGTACGGGATATTCCGGCTATAATGGAAATGATAGATCTGGTTCCTGCCAGAAACCTGTTAGCAAGAATTACGCCCTGGCCCCAGCGCTGCATCCACGACTCCACCTTGTCCATATATTTATTATCAAAAAAGCGGAGGAACCAGAAACGGCTTCTGCGGTGGCGCAGTTCATCGCCGAGTTTATACCCCAGATAGTACATCGTCATAAATCCTAAAACCGAACCGATTGTGGTAAGGGTAAGAATCCCCGAAAAACTTACGATCTGTTCTGCCGCAATGTAGCCGCCGAACACAACCAGAATATCTCCCGGGATAGGCGGGAGTACGTTTTCGGTATAGGCAATCAGCAGAAATACAACATAGATACCCAGAGCAGGCTGTACCCTGATCCAATCTACTATATCTAAGGTGTATTGTTCAATCATTTAATCAGTTGCCGGTTTCCACACTTAGTAATGCAATTGCCTGGCTGCTCATGCCCTCTTCACGACCCACAAATCCAATTTTTTCGGATGTGGTTGCCTTTACCGATACTCTCGATACATCCACCTTCAAATCTTCGGCGATGTTCTTGCGCATCATATCTATGTAATCCCGAAGTTTTGGCCGCTGCGCTACAACAGTTGCATCTATATTTATAACCTTCGCTTTTCGCTCCTCGAGCAGTTCAGCCGATCTGCGCAGTAAAACCCGGCTGTCTATGTTTTTATAGGATGCGTCGTTATCCGGAAAGTGCGCACCGATATCACCCAGTGCGAGTGCGCCGAGAAGCGCATCGATGACAGCGTGTATTAATACGTCTGCATCAGAATGACCATCCAGGCCTTTTTCAAACGGAATTTCAACGCCACCGAGAATAAGTTTGCGCCCTTCAGCGAGGCGGTGGATATCAAATCCGGTTCCGGTTCTGTATTCCAGCATGTTTTTAGATTTTAACACCGATTCAGCATACATAATATCGGCCGGATACGTGATCTTAATATTAACGGGATCGCCTTCCACAAGCTTAACGCTGAAACCGGCCATTTCTGCGAGCGAAGCATCATCCGTACCAAACCAATTTTCTCTGGATGCAATTCCGTAACTCTTAATTATAATGTCGCGGCTAAAAACCTGTGGTGTTAAGGCCTGCCAGATTTTTTCCCGGTCAAGCGTGGACTTCACCGTTTTATCACCATCGGATTCTTTCAGCGTATTCGGGGATGGAACCGCGAGCAGCGCAGCGCCGGATTCCTCTGCTGCCTGAATTACATTTTTGATGTCCCCGACCGGAACCAGCGGGCGAACCGCATCGTGTACCGCGATCAGGTCAGCATCCCCCGTATGTTCAAGTGCGTTACGGATGGAATCGATTCTCTCTTTGCCGCCATCACACAAAAGAATTTTTTTCGGATTTATGGGGATCAGCTTTTCAGCCAGCGGGCGCGTGTCATCTGAAAGCGGAATAACAATCTGCGTAATCTCCTCAAGTTCGAGGAATTTCTTGATGGTGTGCTCAATAACCGGAACACCGTGAATCGGTATAAACGGTTTGGGCACTTCAGATTTCATTCTGACTCCGCGGCCTGCAGCCGGCAGAATCACGGCAACAGACTTCACAAAATCAGAGGATTAGCATGGCATCACCAAATGAATACATTCCGTACTTCTCCTTAACCGCTTCTTCGTAAGCGTGCATCAGGAAATCAAACTCCACGAAAGCGGCCACGAGCATAAGCAGCGTAGATTCCGGCCTGTGGAAATTCGTAATCAGAGATTCGGTGATTTTAAAATCGTAAGGTGGATAGATGAATTTATCGGTCCAGCCAATTGCAGGTTTCAGGAACCCACTGGCCGTGATGCTGCTCTCAATGGCGCGAACTGAAGTTGTTCCGCAAACCACAACCTTATTCTTCTTGTTCTTCTTCACCTCGTTAATAATCTCAGCACTTTCCTCGGGAACATAGAAATATTCGGAATCCATACGGTGCTTGGTGAGGTCTTCCACTTCAACCGAGCGAAATGTTCCCCAGCCGATGTGCAGCGTTACCGGTGTAAGCCTTACGCCTTTTTTTTCAACTTTACCGATTAAGTCCTCGGTGAAGTGCATCGCAGCAGTAGGAGCCGCAACCGCGCCGCGTTCCTTGGCGAAAATTGTCTGATACTTTTCCTTATCCTCAGGAATCGGCTTTCTCTTTATATATGGGGGCAGCGGCATTTCACCGACTTTATCCAGCTTTTCGTAAAGCTCTTCGTTTGAACCATTGAAAAGGAAACGGATGGTGCGTCCGCGTGAGGTGGTGTTATCCACAACTTCAGCAACGAGATCTTCGCCGAAGTAGAGCTTATTTCCGATACGGATTTTTCGCGCCGGCTCAACAAGCACATCCCAAAGCATATTTTCAGGCTGAAGCTCGCGAAGCAAAAACACTTCGATGCTCGCATCGGTTTTTTCCTTCTTACCTTTCAGCCTTGCAGGGAATACCTTGGTATTGTTGTAAACCATGCAATCCCCTTTATTGAAGTACTTATGGATGTCGCTGAACTTCTCATGGGTGATTTTTTTCTCGGCGCGGTTGATAACCATTAGCCGGGCTGAATCTCTTGGGTCTGCCGGATGAAGCGGTACTTTTATTTTATCAAATTCGTATTTAAAATCCGTCAGTTTCATTTGAAATCCGTGTTAATGTACTGGAAAAGCTTGAATTAATTCTTAATAAAAAGTCTCGTAATATAGGCTATTTAAGCGCCCGGAACAAGTAGCTGCCGGTACGGCAAATGTGCCACAAACATCGATTGGCCATACAATTTGAGATTCAGAACGGCGTTTTCCTGATGAAATCCGGATGACGATCACATAGAACTGAACGCGATCACATCCGAATCTGTTTTTACTGATAAGTCCATTGCCCGATAACGTCATTTCCTGCGTTAAGGAGACGAAAAATGAGTCAAAACGAAAGTAATAATTTCGTATCAATTTGATGCTTCAGGTATTGGTAAAATTCCGTTTTTTTTGGTACGTTATAGTCGTAAAACTTTAAAATTGTTCTGAACATATGCGTTTCACTCTATTTACATTTGTACTCAGCCTGACGCTGGTTTTTACCGGCTTTTCTGATTCAGAAGCCCAGTTCCGCGATGACATCCCGTCAACGCTCGACAGAACCGGAACTATAATACAACCTGGCGAAGACGGAAATAACCGTCTTTTTGGTCTCGTTGACTTCCAGATGAACCACTCGTACGAAATGAATATGGGCACGTTTGGCGGCAACACGTACAATCAGAACTACTACACCAACACGATGCATCTCTTCTTCAGTGAAAATCTGACAGGAAGGCTCGATCTGGCTGTAGCACACTCTCCGTTCGGAAATAATTTTGGCGGCAATGACAGCCCTCAGTTTTTTGTAAGAAACGCATCCCTGCATTACGATATTTCAGACAATACGCATATCAGTCTTCATTATCGTCAGATTCCGGCCGGTTCAATGTATATGCCCGGCATGATGCATGGTATGCACGGAATGCATTCACCTTACAGCCGCATGATGCAACGCAACCGCGGATGGTACGGGTACTAACCGACGCTTTTTCTATGCTCCCTAACTCATCCCCGAATTTCTGATGAGGAAATGGCTTGATTCCCCCCTGCTGATCAACGGGCTTCTCGGATTCCTGAGCATTTTGCTGATCGTTCTCCTGTTCGGTATTTTCATGCGCGTTTTTTATCCGCGTATTCAGCCCGACCGCACGGATATTGAAACGCATCTGATCAGCAACGTTATACAGATTGAGGTTTTAAACGGATGCGGCGTTGCCGGAATCGCAACCAGATTTACTGGCGCCCTGCGAAGAAGTGGTTTCGATGTGGTTGATTCGGGCAATTTCGAGCGATTCGATATCGAAAATTCGATGGTGATTGACCGGAGTGGCAATATTGATAACGCAAGACGGGTTGCGCGCGCGCTGGGAATTTCAGAACAGTTTATAATACGTGAGGTTTCACCCGATTACTTTCTGGATGCATCAGTGGTGATCGGAGCAGATTTCGAAGACTTAAACATTAAATAACATATGGTTCAAAAAGCCGACGTACCTGATAACAAAAAAAACAACTTCACCGAAGAAGATCCCGGTGAGCTTTTCAAAACAATCGTCAATACGCTTATTGAGAGAAAGGGAGAGCAGGTCACACATCTCGATCTGCGCGAAATAACCACACTGGCTGATCATTTCATCATCTGTAACGGACTTTCAGAAACGCACGTTAAAAGCCTTGCGGACGAAGTATCCGAAAAAACGCGGGAAACCGTCGGTGAAAAACCGTGGCGTAAAGAAGGACTCGAAACGCGCCGCTGGATTGTGCTCGATTTTGTGAATATCGTGGTTCACATCTTCCGTGAGGAAACCCGCGAACACTACGCGCTCGAAAAAATGTGGAGCGACGCCCCCCGAAAAAATTTCGATAAAGAAATCTGATCCCGAATATCTGATCTTCTCATAAATCCGGCCTGCCGATCATGAAAAACAAACCCTCCGTTTTATTAACCGAGCCTGTTTTTCCTGATGTAATCGACTTACTGGAAAAATATTTCGACCTGACCACCGGCAAACGCGGCACATTCGATAGTGAATCTGCCCTTAAAGATGCCTCCGCCCGCTATGACGGCATGCTCACGATGCTTTCAAATCCCGTGACGGAAGACGTAATCCGCGCAGGAATTCCCCGACTCAAGATAATCGCCAATCACGCCGTTGGGTTTAACAATATTGATATTAAGGCGGCCAAAAAGCACGGCGTACGCATCGCAAATACGCCGGATGTGCTTACCGAAACTACTGCCGACGGCACCCTTGCGCTGATGCTCGCAACAGCACGTCGCCTGAATGAGGCCGAGCGATCGCTAAGATCCGGCGAATTTGACGGATGGAACCCAACCCGATTTATCGGGATGGATTTTCAGGGAAAAACGCTGGGGATAATTGGTATGGGAAGGATCGGCCGGAGCCTTGCACAAAAAGCATCGGCGATCGGGTTTAAAATCGCCTATCACAATCGCAGCCGTCTAAGCGCGGATGATGAAAAATCCCTGAACGCAAAATATATCTCAACGGTCGATGAAATTGCGCGGATCTCGGATATCCTCTCTGCAAACTGTCCGCTGACGCCGGAAACGCACCATCTCATTAACAAAGATATTTTTGATATGATGCAGCCGCACGCAATTCTGATCAACACTTCACGCGGACCGGTTGTGGATGAAGCCGCGCTGGCCGACGCGCTGCACACTGGAAAAATCGGCGGTGCCGGAGTTGATGTATATGAAAAGGAACCGGAAGTTCATCCTGATCTGCTTACAGCCCCAAACTGTATGCTATTGCCGCATATCACCAGCGCAACTGCCGAAACCCGTCGGGAAATGGGCATGATGGCCGCCGGCGCGCTAATTAAGGTGCTAACCGGCGAGGATCATTTTTGTAACTTTGTGGTTTAATGCGGAAAGCCTGATGCTTTTCGTTAATATTTCCGCTGGTTTCGGTTTCATTATTCTCCACCCAACATGCAATCTCAGAAATTATCCACCGCCAACAAAGTTTTGCTCGTGCTTATCGGGCTGGGTGCGCTGGTCTGGATAGCCGGAGAAACGCATTTTTATTTTGGGAAAGCTGATCCGGCTGATACCCCGCAGCTTATCACCCAATCTCTTGAGGGGGCAGCAAATACTTTTGAGGAGGAAGAGAGCCGTTTTCTGGATCAGACCCGCCGACTCGCCGACCGAATCAAGCCCCTGCTTACGGATGAACCCGATTATAAACGGATTTTCGGCCGGCTTGAAACGCAGGATTATTTCTGGGGAACGCTCCTGTTCAAAAACGGAAAGGAGTACATCTGGTCAGGAAATCCCGTCGAATGGTCTCCCGATGCGCCTGAAGAACCTTTTTACACTACGCTTCAGCAGATTGGCAACAACACGTTTTTTGTCGGTCAGTATTTGCTGGAAGTCGATAGCGAGAACGAGTACATTCTGGTCACCACGCGCCTGCTGAAGCGGGTTGGCTCCTCACCGCAGCTTCTCACCGATAATGTGGATATTCCGCAGCAATGGGCATCGCAACAGCCTTATCCCGTACGATTCTCTTTCTTTGTTTTTGAAGAGCAGCCCGATACTTCGCTCGCCAGAGCACTCAACACAGTCAGCGTGGATTCCGTTGGACTCGTTACCGCCAGCCCGGCCGATTTTCCGCAGCTTGAACGACAATGGCACCGGCAGATGGTCACCTTCCGGTACTACATGCTCGCCATCGGGATCATTCTTTTTTATCTGCTGATTATTTCCCTCTCTTCGAAACTGGCTCAGCCCATCATGTCGCTGCTGGCCGCTTCGCTTACCGGACTGGTCTGGACCGGCCTGAGCCTTACGGGAATACCGGTTCCGCGCCTCTTCCCGGATGTCGGGAATCAGTACTTCTCCGCTGAGGTCATCACAACATTTACTGATTCGCTTTTCCTGGCGGTGATCACGCTTACGATCATGATTCCGCTGTTCAGGAACCGGGAGAAAATCAGGCTTAAAACCGGACTTCCGGAAAAAGCGGGCTGGGGATTTGGCCACGGCCTGATGGCTGCATGGATCGCAGCAACTGTTTCTGAGATGGTTCTGTATGGAAATGCCGGAATTCTGTCGCTTCAGGTTTTGCCCGAATGGAATACGTGGATGGCCTACATTACGGCACTGCTTCTATTCGGATCGTACCTGACCGCCGTCTGGATTGTGCTCCGGGTCCGCTTTTCTGATGATTCAGGTATTTCGATCCCGAATCTGTCGGTTTATGCTCTGTTTTGGCTGATTGCGCTGTTCGTTTACTTTTATCTCAGCGGATTTTTCCCGGGGATGATACTACTGATCTGGCTGATCAGTTTTCATCTGCTGATTTTAGCACTCATCTTTTTCAGCTCTGTCCGGAATGACCTCAGAATTCCCAAACTCCGGCTGATTACGTTTGGCGTTTTGCTCGTTACAGCCGGATCACTGCCCTTTTTATATAGTGCTGAAATTACGCGCGAGAACAAACTAATGGAAACAATGGCGCGCGAGTATGCCGCCACAGATGACATCCAGGCGGAAATCATCTCCTATTCGCTGCTGAACCAGCTTTCCGAAGATCCCGTAATTCAGCAGATTCGCGAAATTGACGCGGCTCCCTCTTTCCCGATTCACAGCGCGGCGCAGTTCCGTCAGCGCATCAACCGCCTGATAAGTCCGGAGTGGAATTCATACACCATCCTGGCATTTCTGCTTGACGGCCGCCTGAACGTGATCACCGATTACGGCTCAAAACCGGAGTTCTCAGAACGCTACGCCGCGGCTTTTCATGATGAAGCCCGGGAATACGTGCGAAATTCGCTTTTTATCCCGATTGCGCAGTTGCCGCTGGTGGAATCCGATCCGCGGTTTAAGGGATTTCCGATTTTCTACAAGGGCCTGCAGAGTATTCCGTCGGAGCTGCCCAGTCAGCCATCCTGGATTGTAACGTTTGTACTGGTAGAGGGAAACACATTCGGACGGCCGGTCCATGATGCGCTCGTTTACTATCAGCGGGAAGAAGGCGCGGAAAACCGTTTTATAATCACGGAGTATATCAACGGACAGAAGAGCAGAACCACGGCAGGAATTCAGTCGCCGCCATATACCACGTTTCAGCGGCTGCCATCAGAATGGATTCCGGACGAAGCGGGTAACGCGTCAATTTTTGCCCTGAAATCTCCGCAAAATCAGCGACAGGTTATTTACCGCTTTGATGATAATACCGTGATTGTGGCCAGCGTGCGGAACCAGACCATCCTGAACTTCATCTTTTCGGGATTCCGCTACTTTACCGCCCTGCTGTTACTGTGTTTGCTGGTCTATTTTGTGTGGCACTTTTTCACCGAAAAATCAGTGCGGATACTTTCCGGATCAGGCGGAAACGAACGCTTCAACGACCGTATTCTGGATAGTTATCTGATCGCAACGCTTGTATTTATTATCGTGCTCGCTCTGGTAACCGAGCATATCGTTGGCCAGCAGAATCTCCGGATTGCCAGTCAGGAGCTGAGCCGGAATCTGCAGATTATAGAAAACCGGATAGCTAACGGAGAACCGTCACGAAACCTGGAACAAACCATTGATGCCGAAGAGATTGATGTCATCCTGTATAAAGACCGCAGGCTGTTTGAAACAACCGCGCCCGAAATTTTCCGGCAGCAGCTCGTAAGCACGTTCCTCCCCTACGACATCTACTATCAGCTGATGCACGAACAGAATTCGGTGGCCTACAAACAGATGTGGATTGGTGAAATGCCGGTTCTCATGGGATTCAGATCCATGTTCGATGATGACGGAAATATAACGCAGGTCATTGCCACGCCGGCCTACACGCGCTCGGCCATTTATGAGGATGAATTCCTGCAAACGACAAGCTACCTGATCGCTTTTTATATCATCATTTTTGGATTTTTTACGGGCGTTGCGTTTCTGCTTTCACGAAAATTGACCGAGCCGCTTTCAGCATTTCAGTCTGGCCTGAAAAGGATTTCCTCAGGCGATCTCAACACTACTATTCCGGTAACCAGCGACGATGAGATTGGGGAGCTTGCGCGGGCGTATAACGAGATGGTGAACCGGCTGAAAACGCTCCAGAAGGAACTTGCCGAGGCCGAGCGCGATGCTGCGTGGTCTGAGATGGCGCGCCAGATTGCCCACGAAATAAAGAATCCGCTAACACCGATGAAGCTGAGCATCCAGCACCTGCAGCGCCAGATTGCCTCCGGCGAGCAGTCTGTTGAGGATTTACGGCCACGCATTCAAAAGCTGACCGAACTGCTCGTAAATCAGATCGACTCGCTGAATACCATCGCCTCTGACTTCTCCCGGTTTGCCAAGCCCCTTGCCGGCACCTTTGAAAAAACCGACCTGAACAAACTCGTTTCGTCGGTACTTGAGCTGTTCGAAAATCTGGAAAACGTGGAGTTTCGTTTCGAACAAAAGGATGAAGAAATACTTGTAAACGTGATCCCGGATGAGATCAGACGGGTTTGTATTAATCTGATCAAAAACAGCATTGAGGCGATGCCTGATGGCGGCGTGATTTCGATCAACACCGTATCCGTTGAAAACAAAGTTCATCTCTATATATCCGATACGGGAACCGGCATCAAAAAAGAGCACGCCGACCGGATATTCACGCCCAACTTCTCCACAAAAACCAGCGGCACCGGCCTCGGCCTCGCCATCTGCCGCAAAATCCTCGAAGCCCACAACGGGGATATCAGCTTTTCGACTTCCGATGGTGAAGGGACGACGTTTGAGGTGGTTTTGGGGAGAGGGTGAGGCAACCGCAAGCTGGACCCCACGGCTTTCTTTACAACTCACTTCAAATACTTCTATGTTGTCAAACCAACCCTGTTTAGTCCGTTTACTAAAATCTTATTACATTGTCCCCCAATAAATTAATTCTTCAAATCCAATTCAGCTATGTCCACCACACCGCAACATGACAAACAAATGGCGACAATGACCTTCGCGACCGTTTATCCGCACTACGTCAGCAAGGTTGAAAAGAAAGGGCGCACAAAGGAAGAGCTGCATCAGGTCATCGGGTGGCTGACAGGATTTACTGATGAAGACATTCAAAAGCTGATTGATGAAAACGTTTCGTTTGAAACGTTCTTCAGCCGGGCAGAGATAAACCCGAATGCCCATCTGATCACCGGCGTAATTTGTGGCTACAGGATTGAGGAAATCACCACGCCAGTCACCAAACAAGTGCGCTACCTGGACAAACTGGTAGATGAGCTGGCTAAGGGTAGAAAGATGGAGAAGATTTTGCGGGGGTAAAGACTTCAGCAATCCCACCCAAAAAATTCCCTCCGCCATCTAATCAAATCTCGGCGTATATTTGCACTCTTTTCACATCCCCCGAATAGTGGAATTTCACTGAGCAAGAATTGTGTCGGATACCGAGATCCAAAAATCTGATTTGCCTGGCCGCATAAAGACCGAAGTTAAAACGACGTTAAAACTCGGTTATCCGCTTGTTGCGGCCAATTTGCTGCAAATGTCTATGGCGTTTGTGGATACGGTTATGGCCGGAAATCTGAGCACCAATGATCTTGCGGCCGTTGCCATTGGCTCGAGTATCCTCACGCCGGTTATGATGGGCGGAATCGGAATTCTGATGGCTGTTACGCCAATCGTGGCTCAGCATTACGGCGCAGGAGATCTTCATAAAATCGGGAAAAGCGTGCGGCAGTCGATCTGGCTGGCTGTGCTGATGGCTATCCCAACCATGCTCGTTTTGCGCAACGCAGATCCGGTGCTTAACCTGCTCAATCTTGAGCCTGAGGTCGTCACGCTTGCCGGCGGATATCTCAAAGCGGCTTCGTGGGGAATCCCTGCCTTTTTCTGCTTTATCGCCCTGAAGCATTTTAACGAAGCCGTTTCCGTCACGCGGCCCGTGATGTTCATCACCGTGGGCGGACTCTTTTTCAACATTGCCGGAAACTACACGTTTATGTTCGGGAAACTCGGTTTTCCCGCGATGGGCGCCATCGGTACCGGCTGGGCCACGGCGCTCGTAATGTGGGTCATGTTTACAGGGATGTTCCTTTACACACGATACCGAAAAGATTACGCCCAGTTTGGCATTTTCGATGATCTCAGGCTTCCCGATCCCGAATACATGAAGGAACAGCTCAGGCTTGGCGTGCCAATCGGTGTCACGATTACGATGGAAGTAAGCATGTTTGCCGTCGTTTCCCTGCTGATCGGATACATTGGTACTACTGAGGTCGCGGCGCATCAGATTGCGCTGAATATTGCCTCTATTACGTTCATGGCGGCGTTCGGAATTGCCAGCGCCGTAACCATCCGCGTAGGTCAAAATCTTGGCAGGAAATCGCTGGAAGCTGCGCGTTTTTCAGGCTATACGGGAATCGGAATTTGCGTTTTCCTTATGTGCTGCACGGCTACCATCTTTTTTATCTTCCCGGAATTTCTGGTCTCCATTTACACCGACGACGCCGAAATTGTGCCGCTGGCCGTTACGCTGCTCTTTTTCGCCGCCGTGTTTCAAATTTCCGACGGGCTGCAGGTAAGCGGCGCATCTGCCCTGCGCGGCCTAAAAGATACAACGGTACCAATGGTGGTAAACCTTGTCTCTTATTGGATCATTGGCCTTTCATGTGGCGCATACTTTGGCTTTTATTTGGATTACGGACCACAAGGGCTTTGGGCAGGGCTTATACTTGGCCTGACAACGGCGGCTATTTTGCACAACCTTCGTTTCTATTATCTTACCCGCTACAAAACTCGGGAAGAGCTGCTCGCAAAAAAATCCTGAGAAACGTATTGAGCGATTTTTGGGTTTTAGTTTCTAAATAATCCTTAAAATCTGCTATGAGCACCTACATCCATCACATCGAAACGCTGGTTCCCGAAAATTACTATCCGCAGGATTTTGCCCGGGAATTCATGAAAGAAAACGTACCGGGCCGTCCTGCTGTAAAACGGATTCTTCACGGCATATACGCCAATTCGGCCATCGAAAAACGCCACAGCGTAATCCCCGACTTTCATGATGACGCCAGGCCCGGCATCTTTTTCGACCACTCAAAAAAGACGTTTCTGAATCCTGATACCAAAACCAGAAACAATTTTTTTACAGATCACGCAAAGCGCATGTATTGCAGTCTGGCAGAAAATGCCGTCAGCAATTCTGACTTTGAGAAGAATGACATCACGCATGTGATTACCGTTTCATGCACCGGTTTTTTCAATCCGGGACCAGATTATTTTATTGTGCGTCATCTTGGCCTGAAACCGGAAACGCGCCGGTATCACATCGGTTTTATGGGATGCTACGCTGCTTTTCCCGCACTGAAAATGGCGGAGTCAATCTGCGCTGAAAATCCTGATGCAGTTGTACTGATTGCCACACTGGAGCTCTGTACGATCCACCTCAAGTTTGAGGAAGATACCGACGCCCTGATTTCCGCTTCGGTTTTTGCCGACGGTTCGGCCGCTGCAATCGTCAGCAAAAAAACACCCAATCCGGACAGGCCTGCATTTCGTATTGGAAATATGCAGACCACGTTAACAGACACCGGAGAATCGGATATGGCATGGACCATTGGAAACAACGGTTTTGATATGGTGCTCTCGACCTACGTGCCTGAGATCATCAACCAGAATATGGAATCGATACTGAGTGACATCCAGCCGCACTCTGAAACCCCGCTCGGTGAAATTCCCAACTGGGCGGTGCATCCCGGAGGACGTGCCATTCTCGATAAAGTTGAAAAAGGAATGAAGCTGCCTGAAAACGCGCTGAAATCATCCCGTACCGTTCTTCGGAATTTTGGAAATATGAGCAGCTCGACCATTCTTTTTGTGATGAAAGATCTGCTCGGTAAAGAAACTGCTGAAACCGAACCTGTTATCGGGATGGCCTTTGGCCCCGGATTAACGGTTGAATCCGGTTTATTTGATCTGATCCCCGCAAAATCAGGCAAAACAAATGCCGCGAGAGAGGATGATGCCGTTGCTGTTGCGTGAAAGGGAAACCAGTCAGCCGGAGCTGATGGATCTGCCGGATTGTGATGAGCAGAAGCTGCACAAAACCTACGAACAGTTCCGCTTCATCAA
>PXAI01000215.1 GCA_003567135.1 Balneolia bacterium
GTATCTACGTAGGACTCCAGCTCTGCGTTGGTGAGCCGGTACTCAGGCACATAATGCCCGGTTGCAGTTATAGCTGCTCTTATTTTATCTGACATAAATGATGCCCGAAGAATTTAATTCAGTTCGTTGGTAATATGTTTGTTCACCTGCTTTTCAACCATTTTGCTCGCAGTGAAGATCATATTTTTAATAGCGAGCGGTGGGCTTCCGCCGTGCCCTACAAGACTGTTACCGTTTACGCCAAGAAAAGGCACACCGCCTACAAGCTGATAATCGAACGGCATAAACGATTCTTTGAGGATTCCGCCAACGAGCTGCATTTGCTCGGTAGTGAGCCCTTTCTTAATCATGGTTTGCTTTACGATATGGCCGATGGCCTCAGGAATGGTTTCACCGAGTTTAAGCAAGAGGTTACCGGTGAATCCGTCGCAAATGTAAACGTCGGCTTTTCCTTTTAAAATGTCGCGCCCTTCCATATTTCCGGCGAAATCGGGGCGGTCTTTCAGCAGTTCGTACGTTTTCCGGGTAAGCTCGCGGCCTTTTTCTTCCTCCTCACCAACGTTCAGGAGGCCAATTTTCGGGTTTTCGATACCGAGTATGTAGCGGGTAAACACTTTCCCCATCAGGCCGAACTGTACAAGCGTTTCCGGCTTGACATCGGTATTTGCACCTACATCAAGCATAAATTTGTTTCCGTGAACCGACGGATACGTGCTGCCGATAGCAGGGCGGCTTACGCCCGGAAGTTTTCCGAGGATAAAAACCGAGGCAGCGAGAAGGGCACCGGTATTGCCTGCGCTGACGAATGCGTCGCACAGGCCTTTTTGGTGCATGGTCAGGCCAATGGCGATAGATGAGTTCTGTTTGCTCTTAACAGCCACTGCGGGGGATTCATCCATCCCGATGATCTGTGGAGCATCAACTACAGAGATGCGGTTTCCGGTATAATTTTGTTTGGTTAGTTCATTTTCTACGAGCTCTTTCGGGCCGAGTAGAATAATGTGCAAATCTTGGCGCTCAGCAACGGCTGAAATTGCGCCTGAAACCGGGTTGGCCGGATAGAAATCTCCCCCAACTGCATCTAATGCTATTTTCATTGTAACCTGATTGTAGTGACTGTCCTTGCAGGTAATCAGTTCACATTCATTACCTGACGCCCGCGATAGTAACCGCAATCCGGGCATGCGTGGTGGTAACGATGTGCAGTACCGCAGTTTGAGCAGCTTGCAAGCGTTACGCCCTGAACAGCCAGATGTGTTCTGCGTTTTCTTTTACGGGATTTGGACGTTTTTCTTTTAGGATGTGCCATGGCTGTATTATAATAACTAAAACTTAATTTTTCTGATTATCTTTCAATTTCTTTAACGCATCCCAGCGCGGATCAACAGGCTTTTCATCTTCGTCCTCAAGATCAGGACCATAACTCGCCTGAAAATCAGTAGCTTCGCCGGTGTCGGTAATATACCTTGGGTGAAGCTTTTTCAGTGGAATACTCAGTAAAATACTATCTCTGACTTCCTCTTCAATATCTATCAGATTTTTGGAGACATTAAGCGGGCGTACAGCGATTCGACTGTCTTCTGTTTTTTCTGCATTGATCTTGAACAAAACTTCATACTCGTAAGTGGTTTCCCGGCTGAATTTTTCCAGAGAACGATCGCATATCAGCGTAAGGCCGGTTGAGGCTGTAAACTGCACACGAATGGTATCCGATTCCCTGATAAAGGTGATGTCCAGATTAATGTTATCATGTTCTGCATCATCCAGTTCGAATGTTCCTGCATCAACAACATGCTGTCGTCTGGAAGTACCCTCCGGTATGTCACTTATTCTGTACTTCATGCTCAATTATGTCAAAGCCCAATAATATACGATGTTATTATTCAAGATTCAATCAAACAGATTCCTGTAATTCTGCTCAGGAAAACAGGCCGAATAACCGCTGCTCTACCAGGCTGATCACTTTCCCCAGATCTTCCTGACTATTCACAAAATCGAGGTCGTCGGTTTCTATGATCAGTTTCTGATGCGGATATCTGGAGATCCAGTTTTCGTAGAGTTTGTTGAGCCCCTCCAGATAATCAATCCTGATGGTGGTTTCATATTCGCGGCCTCTCGACTGAATCTGTTTGACGAGTGTCGGCACCTGGGCGCGGAGATAAATCAGCAGATCCGGCGGCTTCAGGTAGAAGGTCATCTCATGGAAAAGTGAGCTGTAATTTTTGTAATCACGTTCGCTCATCAGGCCCATTTGATAGAGGTTCTTGGCAAAAATCTCCACATCCTCATAAATCGTACGATCCTGAATAAAGCTCTCTTCCTTGGTCATCAGCACTTTCTGGTGCCTGAATCTGCTTGAAAGAAAATAGACCTGAAGATTGAAGCTCCACCGGCGCATATCCTCGTAAAAGTCGGCCAGGTAAGGATTGTCATCAACGGATTCGTAGTAGGGTTTCCAGTTGAACCGTTTGGCCAGCAGTTCGGTAAGGGATGATTTTCCGGCGCCAATATTTCCGGCGATGGCGATAAACTTGTTCTCGTTCTTTTCAGACATCAGGTTGTTTTTCAGGGTTTGCCCAGAAGGCGGAACATTGCTTTTTTGTAATCTTCCACGCCGGGCTGATCAAACGGGTTTTCCCCAAGATTGTACACATAAACGGCGATGGCAAGTTCGCATAAGTAAATGAACTGTCCAAGTGAATGCGCGTTCAATCTTGGGAAGTGAATCGAAATTACCGGAACGCCGCCTTCAACGTGCGCCTCACGGGTTCCCTCAAATGCTTTTGAGTTGATTTCGTGGAAAGATTTTCCGTCGAGATAGTTGAGGCCGTCGGTGTTTTCCTCGTTTGCGCTTACAGAAAGTGATGCAGGCGCTTTATCAATTACGAGGAATGTTTCCAGCATATTTCGCTGGCCCTGCTGCACCATCTGGCCCACGCTGTGCAGATCGGTGCTGTAGCCAAGCAGCACGGGGAAGAGGCCCTTGCCGTTTTTTCCTTCGCTTTCGCCGAAAAGCTGCTGCATCCAGCCGCCAACCGCGCCGAGTTCAGGCTCGAAGCTGGCGATCATATCCATGGCCATGCCGCTTTCGTAGAGCGCGTGACGCAGAGCCACGTAGTCCAGCAGTTCGGAAGGATCTTTTTCGTAGTTTTGGTAGGCATCCACCGCGCCGTAAAACAGCGAGCGAATGTCGATTCCGGCCGCCGCGATCGGAAGTAAACCAACCGCGCTCAGTACCGAGAAGCGTCCGCCGATATCATCCGGCAGGACAAATTTCTTGTATTTATTAGTTTCAATCAGCTTGTTCAGCGCGCCGCCTGATTCGCTGGTGGTGCAGATAATCCGCTTTTGAGCGTCTTCGAAATTGGCGTGAACCCAGTCGCGCAGAAAACGGAACGAGAGCGCGGGCTCAATAGTCGTTCCGGATTTTGAAATCACGTTTACATAAACGCTTTTCTTTTCACCGTCTGCTTTCGGCTGATCCAGATACGCGATCAGCTCCTTTAGATAACGGCCGCTCATGTGGTGTCCGGCGAAAATAATCTCCGGCCCGGATGACGGGAAAAACGTTCCGAGCGCTTCCTGCACCGCACGCGCACCAAGGTAGGATCCCCCGATTCCACAAACGACAAACACATCTGCCTTACTGCGGATTTCTCCCGCCAGCCGATCGATATCAGCGAGAAGGGCGTCGTTCGGGTCTTTCAGGATATCTCTCCAGCCAAGCCATTCAGGGCCTTTGCCGGTTTTGTTTTGAACATCCTTAAAAGATTGTTCCGCCAGTTTGCGCGACTCTGCCAGTTTGGACTGATCAACAAAAGATTTGGCGTGATCGAGATTGAAATAAACCATAAATACGTTGAAGATTGCAGACGTTAATAATTTTCGATGCCTGATTAGGTAAGCTGTTTCAGCAGGTCGAGCATCTCAAGCTGAATACTTTTCTTTTTCCCGAATCCGCTTTTGAGGGGCGTCAGCTTTACGTTATTGTTCACCACGCCAACCATCACGTTTACGTGTCCATCCAGAAGAGCCTGAACCGCAGCTACGCCAAGCCGGCTTGCCAGAACACGATCTCTTGCTGTCGGGCTTCCGCCGCGCTGGATGTGGCCAAGCACGCAAACACGCATATCATATTTTGTGAACTCACTTTGCAGATCTTCGGAAAGATTGATCGCTCCGCCCGTTTCATCGCCCTCAGCCACAATAATAAGCGTACTGCGTTTGTGGGATTTCAGGATATCTCTGAGATCATCCTTGATGGACTCAATATCGGTAAGCGTCTCTGGTAGCAAAGATAGCTCGGCGCCGCAGGCGATTCCGGTTTCGAGTGCGATAAAACCGGCATCCCGGCCCATCACCTCAACCAGAAAAAGTCTTTCGTGTGCATCCGCCGTATCGCGGATTTTATCGATGGCTTCCAGCGCGGTGTTCAGTGCGGTATCGTATCCAATTGTTTCGTCGGTTCCGGAAAGATCGTTATCAATCGTGCCGGGAACGCCAATTACGGGGATTTGAAATTCGTCAAATAAAATGGATGCGCCTTTGAAGGTACCGTCACCGCCGATGGCCACAAGCGCGTCGATTCCGTTTTGCGCCAGATTAGTGGCCGCTTTCTTCCGGCCTTCGGGCGTTCTGAATTCCTCGGAACGGGCCGATTTCAGGATAGTCCCGCCCCGCTGTATAATGTTGGAAACTGATGTCCGGCCTAAATCAACAAAATCTCCGTCTATCATCCCCTGATAACCAAACCGAATACCCACAGCTTTTAAGTCATTATTAACAGCAGCGCGGGTTACAGCACGAACGGCTGCGTTCATTCCCGGCGAGTCGCCTCCGCTTGTAAAGACCCCAATTTTATTGATCGTTTTCAAAATATTTTATGTTTAGTTTTTGAAGACAAATACATTTCGCGAAATTACGCAGGGCAGGGTGGGTAATCAAGTAAATAAATTGATACAGCCTTCATAAAAAGGAAACGTATTTTGCCATCCTGACATTTTACTACGCATGAACACAGTTACAGAAGCAAAATCAGACGTATCGGCCGGCTCGTCACAGAAGGTCTCGCTCAGAGATCTGAGAGAGCCCGTAAAAAAAGAACTGGACGAATTCAGAGTATTCTTTCGGAGTGAACTTAAAACCAACGTTTTTCTGCTGGATCAGATTATTCGTTATCTGATGAAGATGAAGGGCAAAGAGTTACGCCCGATCCTTGTTCTCTATGCTGCAAAACTCTGTGGTGATATCAATGAGCGTACCTTCCGCGCCGCCACCATGATCGAACTGCTCCACACCGCAACGCTAATCCACGATGATGTGGTGGATGATGCCGAGCAGCGCCGGGGGATGTTCAGTATTAATCAGGTGTGGAAAAATAAGGCCAGCGTTCTGTTGGGGGATTATCTCCTGGCAAAAGGCCTTCTTGTTTCGCTTGATGCGGATGAGTTCCAGCTCCTCAAAATTATGTCGGTTGCCGTTAAGGCGATGAGCGAAGGCGAACTGCGCCAGCTTAAGGCGGCAAAGTTATTGAACATGACCGAAGAGAAATACTTTGAGATCATCCGCGATAAAACGGCTTCACTGCTGGCGGCCTGCTGCGAAAGCGGTGCACGTTCAGTTACAGATGATCCTGAAACCCTGCGCCGGATGCACGATATCGGGCTGAATATGGGAATTGCGTTTCAGATCAGGGATGATGTGTTTGACTACGGCCCGGCTGATGTCGGTAAACCAATCGGGAATGATATCCGCGAGCGGAAAATCACCCTGCCGTTTATATATACGCTGGGTAAACTATCCGTGTTTGAGCGCCGGAAGTGGAAGAAGAAATTCCGGAATAAAAACAAAACAGCCGCGGAAGTAGATGAGATTATCGATTTTGTGAGAGAATCCGGCGGACTCGATTACGCCACGGTGCAGATGGAAAAATACAGCCACAGGGCTCTTGAGCTGCTTTCCGAATTTCCCGAATCGCCGGAGCGCACCCAAATGGAAGTACTTTCCCGCTACATCACTACCCGCAAAAAATAACCCGAAGCCATGCGAAAAAAATGGCTGATTGACGGACATAACGTTTGGCACAAAACTCCCGGAGCGGGCGCGGGGAGTCCGGCTGATTACCTTGGCGCGCTGGCCGCATTTTGTGAGCAAATCCAGAAAAAATGTGTGGCCGAAAAACGAAGGGCAACAATCGTATTTGACGGGCATCCGAATAAAATCCCCGGAAACTATCCTCAGGTAAACATTCGGTTTTCCGGCTCCAGAACGGCCGATGAAGTGATCTTATCCATCCTCCGAAATGAACAAAATCCTGAAAAATGGATTGTGGTTTCTGATGACCGCGAAGTGAGAGATGGCGCAGGACGATACCGGGCGGACATCCTCAGAACCGACGGCTTCCTGACGGAAAAGAAGAAGCGTAAAAAACCGACTTCCGTTAAAAAACCGGCGCATCCCCCTGAACCCAACATTGATGGCCACGAGCTGGAAATGTGGAAGAATCTGTTCGGGGTTGATGGCGATAATGGTCCCGATTCAAAACAATGATCAGGCTGGAAAAATATAATCCCGAACGAGGCGATTATCTCTTTTTCGGGGATGTTCATCTTGGAGCCTTTTCACCGGAGCTGGACCGGAAACTGGAGCAGTATATTTGTGATATCGTTCAGTATGCCAAGGAGAATCAGCTGCGGATTGTCATTACGGGGGATCTTTTTGATTACTGGATGGAGTACCGTGGAAAATGGCCGGGAATCGGGAAGCGCGTGCTGGAATGTTTTAAGGATGCGAATTTTCCTGAGCCGGTTCTCTACGTAACCGGAAATCACGACGCCTGGCCGGGTAGAAAACTCGAGTCATCCGGTTTTGATATTGAAACCGAATACAGAATTCTGAAGATTGATTCTCTCGAGGTTTTAGTTACGCACGGCGACGGGATTTCTGACCCTGAAATGGGGCTGGAGCGTCCGCCGCTGCACAAATTTTTGCGTAATAAAACGTTTCTAAAGGTTTATCAGGCCGTTTTTCCGCCGAGGGCCGGAATTGGGATTATGCGGGCGTTTTCAAAATTTTCGCGGGATATGGCAAGGAGCAAACCCCAGGATCTTGTGGTCAGCGAATCAGACCGCCGGGTTCTCAGCATTATGCAAACCAGTAATCTGAATAAATTGGACAACTGGGCCGAAGAAATCACCCGCAAAAATGCTGTTAATGTTGTAATTTGTGGTCACGATCACTCCGCACGGATTGTCCCGTTCAGGGAAGGCCGTGAAATGCTGGTTAGCCCCGGTCCGTTTTTTAACTTCTGGAGCGCCGCATGTTATACCAAAGGCGGTTTCCACCTCGTTAACTGGGAGCCCGACCAAAACGTTTTTTACCACAGAAAGTCTGAAAAAGCCTGAACTATGGCCGATAAAAATTTCGATCAGGAAAGATATCTGAACGACCCTGAATACCGCCGCAAAATTGTGGAGGGCAGAAAAGCTGCGCAGCAAAAGAAGGAGAAGGGTAAGAAGGATGAAGGCAGTCCTGAATCTTCATCCATGAAATATCTGCTTTACGGGGTGATTGGTATCATGGTGGCCGGGTTGATTGCTGCCATATTTTTCCTGCTGTTCCTGGTTCAGGGACTTCCTTCCATCGACGAACTTGAAAATCCGCGCACCGATATGGCCTCATTTGTGATGAGCCGCGACGGCGATGTGCTGGATACGTATTTTATTGAAAACCGGCGTCACGTAAACTACCACGAAATATCGCCACACGTGGTGAACGCGCTGGTTGCAACGGAAGATCATCGTTTTTTTAATCACTGGGGAATTGATTCCTACCGTACGCTGGCCATTCCGTATCACCTTCTGCGCGGGCGCCCGCAGGGTGGATCCACCATTTCCCAGCAGCTTGCCCGAAATCTCTACCGGAAAATTGGTCGTGAGGTTTCCGTAGTACGAAAGCTCCGCGAGATGGTTACTGCCATCCAGATTGAGCGGAACTATACGAAGTACGAAATCATCGAAATGTACCTGAATACCGTTGAGTTCAGTAACAGCGCATTCGGGATTGAATCGGCGGCGCGAACGCACTTCAACAAGCCGGCCGGCGAGCTGAATATTCCAGAAGCCGCCACGCTGATTGGTACGCTTCAAGCCGTTTCGTACAACAATCCGCGGCTGCGTCCCGAGCGCTCGAAAGTACGCCGCAACATTGTACTCGGCCAGATGCACAAACACGGATTTATTTCGACTGAAGAACTCGCCTCGCTCCGTGCCCGCGATATTGAGCTGGATTACCAGCGTCCGCACCAGGCGAGTCGCCAAAGCCGTTACTTTGGTGAATATGTGCGCCAGCAGGTTGCCGAATGGGCAAATGAGAATAATTACGATCTCTTCAGAGACGGGCTGGTCATTCACACCACAATCGATGCCGGTATGCAGCGCCACGCCGAACGCGTTGTAACCCAGACGATTGACTCCCTGCAAACGCTTTACACACAAATCTGGACCGGGCCATCCGGCAACAGCTTCATGCAGCGCTACTGGGAGCAGTACCCGCATTTTCTTGAGGAATACATCCGCGAATCACGCGAGTACCGCGAACTGACTACCGAGCACGGGATGAGCCCGCAGGCGGCACGTGACTCCGTTAAAGCAAATGATGAAATTTTAGGCCGTATCAAGCGTCTCAGAACGCGTCTTGAGGGCGGATTTGTAGCCATCGAGCCTGGAACGGGACACATTCTGGCGTGGGTCGGCGGAACCGATTATTCCACCATTCAGCGCGATAACGTGCATCAGCTGCGCCGCCAGCCGGGCTCTACGTTTAAGCCGTTTGTTTACGCCGTTGCGATTGATAACGGCTACAAGCCCTATCACCGTTTTTCAAGATATCCGGTTGTTTTTTATGATCGCACCGGAGGTAGCTGGCGCCCGAATGATATGCGGATTGCGCCAGGACCTGAAATGGTTCCGCTCCGTGAAGCGCTCGCCCGAAGCCTGAACAACGTTACGGTTCGGCTTCTGCCGGAAATCGCCGGTGCGCCGGGAACCAACAATCTTGAGGATCTTTTTCCTGCCGCCAGGAAAATTGCCGAAATGGCTCAGAGGATGGGTGTAAGATCCCGTCTTGAAGCTGTTCCGGCCATTGCGCTTGGTACCTCAGAGGTAAATCTTCTGGAGTTGGTCAGTGCTTACACCACCTTTGCAAATAACGGTGTTTACGTTGAGCCCGTGGCGGTTACAAGAATTGAAGACCGCGAAGGCAACATGCTTTGGGAAAGCCCGACACAGCTGCAGCGTGAAGTGGTTTCTCCAGAAACCGCTTACACAATTGTGGATATGCTGCGCGGCACGATCCGCGGCGGCGACTGGGGCTGGGGAACAGGAATCAGAATGAGAAATATGGGCGTTACGCAGGATGTGGCCGGAAAAACGGGTACATCCACCAATGCATCTGATAACTGGTTCGTGGCGATGTATCCGCACGTTGTGGCCGGTGCATGGGTTGGAGGCGAAGATCTTCGCGTGCGTTTCCCGAGAGGTTCGGTGATTGGCCAGGGTGCGCGAACGGCGCTGCCAATTGTGGCTCAATGGTCACTCGATTCCATGAACGATGAAGAAGTTTACTGGGCCTACGACGGCTTCGAACAGCCGGCCGGATTTGTTCCTGATCCCCCTCAGGATGAACTCGACCGTATTTTGCGGGAATCTGAGGAAGACGAGCGCAGAGGGAGAATCGGCTGGTAGGAAATCAGACTGAAACTTCCTTCAGGTGAACTATATACGGTTTTACGACCGGCCTGCTTAGCGCAACAATATGTTTGGTATCCGCAGCTTTGGAAAATTCTATAGCTGTGTTGTTTTCATCCAGAATCCAGATGCTGTCATGTTCGTATTTGTACGCCTCGCTAAGCGTCTGGTCCAGGCACAGATAATACCCGACTGCACGCTCATCGAAGGGCATTCGCATTTTTCGCAATGCTGCCGAAGTTTTTTCCTTTAGTTCAGCCTCCAGCTTTGCCGGATTTTTGTGGGATGTGAAGGTAGTCCTGAAAAATCTCCTGTTCAGAAAACGGCGGCACAAATCGCTAAGGATCGGGTCTTCATCCCGCTGCCAGTATTTCAGGCAGATCAGCACATCGTTGTCGTCGAGCATCACAAAATGATTCAGAAGCTCATTGCTGATTCCCTTTTTTGCGCTGGGATGTTTCTCGATAAAATATTTGAGAGCCGGCGACGGAAAGAAAACATCGCGCCCTTCCTGCAGCAGGTAGCGCGCCCGCTCAAAAACGGACCGGATTAATTTATCTGCGCTCAAGACGGTTTTGTGCAGATAAACCTGCATATACATGAACCTTCGAGCCATGATGTAATTTTCGATCGCGTAAATCCCCTTGCGCTCAATCACCACATTATCGTTATGAACCCGAAGCGTTTTGATGATGCGATCGATCCCCACCGAGCCTTCCAGAACGCCGGTATAAAAGCTGTCGCGCTTGAGGTAATCCAGTCGGTCAACATCCAGCTGGGATGAAATCAGCTGATGCAGAAACGGCTTTTTGTAGTTGTTGGTGAAAATATCAATCGTAAGATCCAGATCGCCGTTAAACTGCTTGTTGAGGTCGCGCATCAGCGAGAGGGTCATCATCTCATGGCGAAAATCCTGAATGAGGTTAAACTCAAGCGTGTGCGAAAACGGGCCGTGGCCAATATCGTGCAGCAGAATACCGGCCAGCATCGCCTGATATTCCTGATGCGTGATCGTCGTATTCTTATCCCGAAGGCTGGCAAGAACTTTCAGCATAAGCCCCATAGCGCCCAGCGCGTGAGAAAAACGGGAGTGCTCGGCTCCCGGAAAAACGGTGTAGGCAAGGCCAAGCTGCCGGATTCGCCGCAGCCGTTGAATGTAGGGATGATCTAAAAGCCTGAGAACCAAACCTTTCGGAACCCCTATAAAACCATGAATGGGATCGGTAAATATTTTATGCATGGCTCAAAATAATTACGAAACGGCAATTATCCACGAGAATAGTTTAAAGGTATAAACCTTATCCAATAATCAGTCTTATAATAATAAATAACATACATTTAAAATGTAGGTACAGGGCATGCCCTGTACCTACAGGGTGCTAATTGGTTCGGCATAGCTTGCCAAATCTGCAACAGTCTCTCAGTCTATAGGCAATTTGGGGTTTCAACCTCCAATTGTCGATCAGTTGCTAATCAGATTCTAAAGCTGACTGCCGATAAACCGGTTTTGAAAATGAACCGTAATAACCTATTCTTTGTTCGAAAACTGAACCTGATCACATAAACCAATTTTGATGCAATTTACCTCTGAAGAACGCGAATTTCTGGAATCTCTGATATCAACTCCGAGCCCCGTCGGATATGAAGCGGCCGGTCAGCGTGTTTGGCTTGAGCACATCAGGGAGGCTTCGGATGAAGTTATTACCGATCTCTACGGCTCGGCTGCTGCCAAAATTTCTATCAATGAAAAGGCTCCGACCGTGATGCTCGAAGCGCACTGCGATGAAATCGGGATGGTGGTGCAGTATATCGGGGATAAGGGATTTATCTACATCAACCGGATTGGCGGATCTGATCCCACAATTGCCCGGGCCCGCAGGGTGAATATTCACACCCGAAAAGGAATTGTTTCGGGGATAATCGGCCACGTGGCGATTCATCTTCAGAACCGGGATAATCAGAAATCACCATCCTGGAAAGATTTGTTTATTGATATCGGGGTGAGCAGCAGGGAAGAAGCGCAGGAACTGGTTCAGGTGGGCGATCCTATTACGTATGCGGATGACTTCGAGTTTATTTCGGAGGATTTGCTCGCCGGGCGCGCCATCGATAACCGGATTGGCGGTTTTATAATCGCACACGCTTTCAAAAAGCTGGCCGCCGAAAAGGAAAAACTGAACGTAAACGTCGTTGCGCTGAATGCGGTGCAGGAAGAAGTTGGCGGTCATGGCGCGCGGATGATGGCGTACCGGCTGAATGCCGATATGGCGCTGGTAACCGACGTAACGCACGCCACCGATTCACCGGGGATCAATCCCAAGGAACACGGCCTCGTAAAGCTCGGCGGCGGACCGGTTGTGAGTCACGGCGGGGCAAATCAGGTTAAGCTGGTGGAGAAGGTGGTCAGCGCGGCTGAAAAAGCCGACATCACCATACAGCACGAGGCAACTTCGGGACGAACCGGTACGGATACGGACGTCATCTTTTACGCAAAATCGGGAATAGCGTCCACGCTGATTTCCACGCCGATGCGCTACATGCACACGCCGCACGAAATGGTTTCGATGGAAGATGTGTGGAACCTTTCGCGGCTAATGCAGGAAACGGTAAAGAGCCTGAGCCGCGGTGAAAACCTGATGCCGGTCTGATCTGATTTTTTCGAAAAAATCAGAACGGACAGAGGCGCTGTTTTTGTTTAGTTTTTTGAATCGAATAATGAAATCCGGTGACAAAAAATCCTCAAACGCTTCATTTTAAGGATGGTTTTTATTGGTTATCTGAACGAACTCAACCGGTTACAGAGGTATGGAGTTTCAGGGCAATAAATCATCACTTAAAGACTTGTAAATGGGAGTGCCGGCTGAGGATTATGAACGGATTAATTCCTATTTTTCAATATTATTTGATTCTTCAAAACGCATTCTTAAATCCTGTAAAAATATTTTCAGAGGCCACTGAACCACGACTATTATTATGAATAATCTTTTTTCCCGGGAATCATTCGAATTCCGCCACAACAGCCCATCCGAACAGGACATCAGGGAAATGCTGGACGCGATCGGCGTCAGTTCAGTTGATGAACTAATCGATGAAACGGTGCCGCCGTCGATTCGTATGAAAAAAGAACTTGATCTTCCTGAGCCACAAACCGAGTATCAGTTTTTAAACTCATTCAGAAAGCTGATGTCCCGAAACAAAGTATTTCGTTCGTTCATCGGCGCCGGATATTACGATACGATCACGCCATCGGTGATTCTGCGAAATATTCTCGAAAACCCGGGATGGTACACTGCATACACACCATATCAGGCGGAAATTGCGCAGGGCAGGCTGGAAGCGCTCATCAATTTTCAGACGACCGTTATCGACCTGACCGGGATGGAAATCGCGAATGCATCCTTGCTTGATGAAGCTACCGCCGCCGCTGAGGCGATGTCGATGCTCAGAGATGTTCAGAAAGGCCCGAAGAAAAAATCCAGCAAGTTTTTTGTAGCTGATAACTGTTTCCCGCAGACGATTGACGTGCTGAAAACGCGCGCGGTGCCACAGGGCATTGATCTTGTAATCGGGGATGTATCCTCGCTTGATCTGTCTGATCCGGAACTTTACGGCGTGCTGCTTCAGTATCCTGACAACAACGGAAACGTGAGAGATCTCACGGATCTGATCAGCGAAGCGCACAAAAATAATGTATTAGTGGCAGTCGCGGCTGATTTACTGAGCCTGACTCTGTTAAAAGCACCCGGAGAAATGGGCGCCGATGCCGTGGTTGGAAACAGTCAGCGCTTTGGGGTTCCGATGGGATATGGCGGCCCACATGCGGCGTATTTTGCCACCAGGGAAAGTTACAA
>PXAI01000194.1 GCA_003567135.1 Balneolia bacterium
TCGTCTGGGAAAGACGCTGGACCACGGGAATGGCAAAAGCGAGGGTCTTTCCCGTGCCTGTCTGGGCCACGCCGATCACGTCGGTACCTTCGACCGCGATCGGAATGGTTCTGTGCTGAATGGGCGTTGGGTGTTCAATTTCCAGATTGTCCAACACTTCAAGGATCTCCGGAGCGATCCCCATCCCATCAAATGAAAAATTCTTCATGGTTTCTTGCATATTTTTCCCTCTTGTTATAGATTAACCGCTCTTTGCTTGAGCACACTACCAATGTAGAATTCGTTATTGTACATTATCCGGCGCATAAAAGCCATATTTATATATTTTTTAACCTAACAAGGCCCGCTCCAGAAAAGTTCACCCGTTTTTGCTTGACGTCAGCAAGAGAGGGAGTGTTTGACTGGAGAGGATCCAAGGATATTCCCGCTAGCGGGAATATCCTTGAAAGTTCGCGATTTTAGCTCCATAATCAGGATAACTTCCCGAAAAAGAGCTGAAAAATGACAAACCCAAAAGATGTAGTAAAACTGGTTCGCAAGTACACGCGCCGGAAGTTTGCCCCTGATGAAAAGATCCGTATTGTTCTTGAAGGGCTAAGTGGCACATCAAAACCCTGGAGAACCTAAACTTCGGGTGGTCTAGTTAACGGGGGGTATGTCACGATAACGTTAAGGGTTTCTTTTGTTTCTATGCAAATTAGGATTTATACTTTTAATTTGCATAGAAATATGCTATGCTTAATAGAAACTTGGAGGATTGATGATCAAAAGAGATATAACACAAACCTTGCTCGGTCTCAAAAAGTCCTATCCAGTCATCACAATAACCGGCCCCAGACAATCGGGAAAAACGACGCTTGCTAAAACCCTGTTCTCAAAGAAACCGTATCATAACCTTGAGAACATTGACGAAAGAGAATTCGCCTCGAAAGATCCCCGCGCTTTCCTCAGAAGATGTCCGGAAGGAGCCGTCCTCGACGAGATCCAAAGAGTTCCCGAGTTAATGTCCTACATACAAACAGTTGTAGATGAAAGACAAAAACCCGGGATGTTCATATTGACCGGAAGCCAGAACCTAAATCTTCTTCACAACATCACACAATCACTTGCAGGGCGTACCGCTATATTGAAATTGCTGCCTTTCAGTCAGACCGAAACGGACAAGTATAAGAGATCCTGTTCAATAGATGAATACATGCTTAACGGCTTCTTCCCGGCCGTATATGAAAAAAACCTGGATCCCACCATCTACTATCGAAATTACTATGAAACATACATAGAAAGAGACCTGCGACAATTAATAAAGGTAAAGGACCTGCATTCTTTTCAGACCTTCGTAAGGCTTTGTGCCGGAAGGATCGGTCAACTTTTTAATGCCAACAGTTTAGCTAACGAGGTCGGCGTAAGTACAGGGACCATCAAATCCTGGCTCTCGATCCTTCAAGCTTCTTTTATCATTTTCTCTATCGAGCCGTTTCACGGCAATATCAGTAAAAGGCTTGTCAAGTCCCGCAAGATATATTTCAGCGATATCGGCCTGGCTTCTTATCTCCTAGAAATAGAGAACATAAAGCATCTCTCCAGTCATCCTTTACGGGGAAATCTCTTTGAAAATATGATCATCATGGAACTGATAAAAAGCAGATATAATAAAGGTTTGGATCACCATATCTATTTCTACAGGGACAGCAATAACAACGAGGTAGACGTTCTTTTTAAACGCGGTTCCCAAATAACCCCTATCGAGATAAAGTCCGCCTTGACGTTCAATAGCGAATTTTTAAAGGGCCTGGAATACATCAGGAAGATCATGCCGGATAAAATAGAGCCGGGTTTCGTTATATACGGAGGAGAGACCGAACAGGCCATAAGAACCAACCAGATAATTAATTATCGTAAAGCACGGATCTGCCTGGAAGAATAGCGTTCGGTCACAACTTCTCACCGGTGGGAACACCCTTGAAACTCCCTACTATCAAGCTCTCCTACTTTTGCTACCATCAAAACAGTTTCTGACCATACTAAGAACTGTCCAATTTTGGACAATATGTACAGGTTGTGGACAGTTTCAGACACTACTAGAGACTGATAGAATCGACTAGAAGAAAAGACCCAAGTCCTTATTTTAAAGGGGGTTGAGCCCTATTTTATGCAGCAGAACTAACTTGCGAATATTACTAAAAAAGGCGTGGCGGACCCGGACACAACCAATTCGAACTGCCTCCGAGATAACTGCTCACTTCAAGATATATCCTTCCCAACATATCCCGCTATATCAAAAAGATGCTCAAAAGGTCGCTGAATTGCGCCTCCTGGGCATGCCCTTTCAGAAAATCGCCCGCTCACTTGGAGTAAGTGCACGAGTCACAAAAAATGCGTATCGTTATCACTTATCCTTGCACGCACGATCCGACAGGGAGAACAACAACCCACAGCGAAACTAAACTCAAAGTGGAACAGTTTTTTTTGGGGGCATTGAGGTTTGAGGACACTATCGCTGAAAAAACGGGATGCTAAAGTTCTTAGCTATCGGTCTCTTTACAAGAACACACTATAATCATTTTTCACAACAGCGAAAAATGGCAATTGCTGACGTTACCGCTAACCAACCCTGACCTTTCCGATGTGGAAACAACAAGTCCCTTGTCTTGTTTCTGGTGAGATAGATCCAGCCACTCTTCAACACCACGTGCATGTTTACTCGTGATAGTCGAGGAAAGTTTTATCTCAATAGGAAAAATACCTTCAGCGGTCTCTATCAGTAGATCAATTTCATATCCGTCGACACTCCGATAAAAGTATAACGAACATGTGTCCATAAAAGCAGAAAATCTTTTCACAAATTGCATAACACATGCTGTCTCGAACAACGCCCCCGCCATCGGCCCCTTCATCAAATGAGACTCATCTTGCAGGCCTACTAAAAAGGAAACCAAACCCGTATCCGTAAAATAACACTTGGGAGATTTTATAACCCGTTTCCCGAGATTTTTGTGATACGGATATAAAAGGTAAATAAGTGAACTGGCCTCCAAAAAAGATATCCAGGACTTTACTGTTGGCACCGTTATGCCAAGCTCTCTGGATATAGTGGAATAATTCA
>PXAI01000237.1 GCA_003567135.1 Balneolia bacterium
AATTCCAGAATGGATGATCTGATCTTCGAGGAATTTAAGGGTACGGGAAATATGGAACTTGTTCTGGATCGCGATCTGGCAAACGACAGAATTTTCCCGGCTATAAATATCGCCGCGTCAGGGACTCGCAACGAGGATAAGTTTATTGAGGAATCGGTTGAAGAACGTAACGTGCTGCGCCGCTATTTGCTCAAGAAAGCCCCAAAAGATTCCATGCAAAGCCTGCAGCAGGTTCTTAGACGCACAAAAAGCAACAACGAACTGCTGGATCAGATCGCCACGTTCGCCTGATTTATCGCCCGAATTTTAGTAAATCGGAAAAGACGGGTCAATCTTTTTGGCCCAGTCTATAATGCCGCCTTTCAGGTTTCTCGGGTTAGCAAATCCATTGCTTTTCAGCAGTGCCACGGCATCTGCGCTTCTGGCACCTGATCGGCAGTGAACCACAAATTCATCATTTTTGTGGCTTTCCAGTTCATCAAGCCTGTCTCTGAGCTGTCCGAGAGGAATCAGCGTGCCTTCCAGGTTTACGAGATCATATTCAAATTCTTCGCGCACATCCAGAATAAAAAGCTCTTCACCATCCTTTAAACGGCGATTCAGTTCCTCTACAGTAATATCGTTGTTTTGGTCACTCATAGTGTTACAGTCTAAATATTAAGTTTTCAGCTATCCTAAGCCTGAAGTGAATTAAAGAATTATCCCCAAAGATTTCAATCTTTTTCCGCCAGATAACGATCCAGCCGGAAAGATGCCCCCAAATAAAGACGGCGCGCCTCTTCATCTTCGGCAAGATGCTCTGCGGTTCCCTCTTTCAGGATTTTCCCCTCGTACATCAAATAAGCACGGTCGGTAATCGCCAGCGTTTCATGCACGTTATGATCCGTAATAAAAATACCGATATTCCGGTTTTTCAGCTTATAAACGATCCCCTGAATATCCTCCACCGCAATGGGATCAACGCCTGCAAACGGCTCATCCAACAGAATAAATTTAGGATCGGTGATGAGCGTGCGCGCAATTTCGGTTCTGCGCCGCTCGCCGCCTGAAAGGCTGTATCCCTTATTATTGACAACCTCTTTCAGGTTAAACTCCTCAACCAGTTTGTCTACCTTTTCGCGACGCTCCGATTTTGTATCCGGAAAAAATTCGAGTACCGACTCCAGGTTTTCACGAACCGTAAGATTTCTGAACACGCTGGCTTCCTGAGCCAGATATCCGACGCCCAGCCGGGCACGTTTGTACATCGGCTTTCGGGTGATGTTCACATCATTTAGAAAAACTCTTCCCCGGTCAGGACGAACCAATCCCATAAACATATAGAAGGATGTCGTTTTACCCGCACCATTCGGCCCCAGAAGCCCGACAATTTCTCCCTGATTTACGTTGATTGAAACCTCGTTCACAACCGTACGCTTCCTGTATCTTTTGACAAGATTATGGGAATGGAGCTTCAGTTTTGAGGTTTCTTCAGACATATCAGATTTTGAATTCAACTACCATAACGGTGAATCTGCTCAATTATTAAGGCCATCAGGTCGATTCCGTGTTTAACATCGTCTTTGTGCACCGTTTCCACCGTGGTGTGCAGATAGCGCGTTGGCGTTGAGATGCAGGTTACCTTCGCCTCGGTTCCGCTGAGGTACTGAAGCGCAGCTGTATCGGTCCCGCCGGCCGTAAGAATTTCACGCTGATACGGGATATCATTTTCTTCGGCGAGTCCGGCGGCAAACTCAACTAAACCGGGCGTACAGATTACGCTGCCGTCCATCACTTTTACTGCCGTTCCGCCACCGAGTTCGGTAATTTTCTGATGCGAATCTGAGCCGGGCAGATCATTTGCGAGGGTAACATCAAGCGCGATACCGATCTCCGGATTGATCGCGTTAGCCGCAACTCTGGCTCCGCGTAATCCTACTTCTTCCTGAACCGTAAAAACGGCGTAAAAATCAACTTCGCAGGATTTTGCTTTCCTCAATGCCTCAATCAGCATATACACCGAAATACGGTTATCCAGGGATTTACAGCTAATCAGATCACCAACCTGATGCAGCTGCTGATACCGCGTTACGGGAGATCCGACGGGCACGATTTCCTTCAGTTTTTCCTCGCTGAGGCCGGTATCGATAAATAGCTCGGTTGTTTTTGGGGATTTCTTCTTTTCCTCAGCGGATTGCGTATGCGGCGCCTTCCCGCCGATGATCCCCGGAAGCGACTCCTTCCCATGCACCAGAACACGCTGATTCAGCAGCGATTTTGCGTCAAATCCGCCGAGCGTATGAAAGCGGATAAAACCCGATTTGTCAATTGCCGTTACGATCAGGGAGATTTCATCCATGTGCGCGGCGGCCATCACTTTCCGGCTTCCGCCCTTACGGCGCGCAATCAGGTTTCCCATTCCGTCAACGCGGATTTCATCGGCTAACGGTTCCACTTCTTTGCGGATCACATCCCGGATCGGATCTTCAAAACCGGGCGCACCGGGAGTCTCACAAATTTTGGCAAGCAAATCGATATTCAGACTCATAGATCAGGCTTTTTCGAGGGCGTTCATCATCGACTCAAAAATAGATCTGCCGTCAACTGAACCAAGCTCAGGTTCGCAGGCGCGCTCCGGGTGGGGCATCATTCCGAGGACATTTCGTTTATCGTTACAAATTCCCGCGATGTTGTTCATCGAGCCGTTGGGATTTGCTTCGGGTATCACCTCGCCATTGGCCGTACAGTATCTGAAAATCACCTGATTCTGATCTTCGATTCGTTTCAGAATTTCAGGAGGTGCCGTGTAATTTCCTTCTCCGTGCGCCACCGGAACCATCAACGGCCTGCCAATAGGAACCTGATGTGAAAACGGCGTATCGTGCTGCTCCGTGCGGATAAAAACCTGCTTACAGATAAAACGGAGATTCTGATTGGGCAACATAGCGCCGGGAAGCAGTCCGCATTCCAGTAAAATCTGAAAGCCGTTGCACACGCCAATCACGAGTCCGCCCTTCGAGGCAAACTGCATCACTTCTTTCATAATCGGCGAAAAACGGGCAATCGCTCCGGATCGTAAATAATCGCCGTACGAAAAACCACCGGGCACGATTACCGCAT
>PXAI01000029.1 GCA_003567135.1 Balneolia bacterium
GGCAAATTTGTGTTTATGCCATCGGATACGCCGACGTCGCTCAAAGGAAACCTCACGCCCAAAAAAGAGGCCGCCTGGTCGGAGCCGATTCCTCTTGACGACATCAAAAAACTGGGCAAAAAGTATGGTGCCACGGTAAATGATATTATGCTTTGGCTCGTTTGCGGTGCGCTCAGAAGTTATCTGATTGAAACCGGCGAGCTGAAAAAAGAAAGTACCAATCTTAGGATAACGATCCCCGTAAACCTCAGAACCGGCAAGGAACGTGATAAACTTGGTAATCGTTTTGGCCTGGTATTTATGAAACTGCCGGTCGGGGAGCCGGACGGCTGGAAGCGCTTAAGTAGTATCAGAAACCAGATGCGGGAAATCAAAAGTTCGAGGGAAGCACTGGTGGCATTCGGGGTGCTGGCGATACTGGGCAGGACGCCCAAGGTGTTTGAAAAATGGGTGGTGAAATTTCTGAGCAGCAAGTGTTCATCGATTGTAACGAACGTGCCGGGGCCAAGGCAGCCGCTTTACATTGCCGGTTCCAAAATGAGCGGAATCATGTTTTGGGTACCAAAATCGGGCGCAGTTGGGCTTGGGATCAGCCTTTTAAGCTATAACAACACGCTTGGGGTCGGAGTGGCATCCGACGCATCCCGTATTCCGGAGCCGGCAAAAGTAATTGACGCGTTCAGGAAAGAGGTTTCACACTACCTTGCCCGGAATAAGGAAATGGAATAATCGTGGCGAAACTGCCACTGATGAAAAAAATCAATCCGTTCCGAAAAATAAGTGTGCATAGTAATAAAAAAATTATATTTTACAATTGGTAATGTAAGCGCTTTCACAACTGTGCAGCTTATATTATATTTGAAGTTACGATTGGGCAGAATTTTAATTTAAACCCTACTATTTATGATCTCTAATTTGATACAAAAAACATCTGCAACGCTGTTAACATCGCTTATGGCGGTGTTTCTGATGGCTACCGCAGCAAATGCGGATCCGGTTGAGTTATCCGTTTCCGTTACACCAGAAAATCCGGCACCCGGAGATGTGGTTACCATGACCTTCTCCACAGAAGATGCTGGAAGCGCTTATTTCTTTGGGGTTGAGGTTGAATTTGACTCCGATGTATTTGAGCTTAACGATATTCAGCCTGGCGAACTCATGAGCCCAAATCCGCTGAGTATTGCCGATAACCTTACGGAAAGCAGAATTGGCGCCAGCGTGGTTAGAACAGCGGGAGCGGCAACCGGTGCCGGAAACGTAGTTTCATTAACGTTTAATGTTCTGCCTGGTGCGGCATCCGGGAATACTACGTTTTCGATTTTTGATGGAGATCTGCGCGACAGCTCAGGCGGAACTATTGACGCAACGGTACCTGAAAGCGCAGAGGTCTTTATTCTGGAAGATGATACGGTTACATTTCGTGTACATTACAATAATCCCGAAGGCTGGGATGAAGTATATGCGTATGCATTCGAACCGGGAGTTGGCGAATATATCTCATGGCCGGGTGAACAGATGAATGACCCTGAGCCGGATTCTGAATGGTTCTTTTATGATATACCAATAGAGTTTGGTAACGTAGTTTTTAGCGATGGAATTGTCAGCCAACAAACTGACGATCTACAACGTAATACAGACGGCTGGTTCGACGGTACCCAATGGTACGACGAAGAGCCCAACCTGGACGCTTCACGTGATGTTACGTTTTCTGTGGATATGAGCGTTGAGGAAGTTGACGGCGAATTCGATCCGGCAACACAGGTTGTTTACGTACGGGGATCATTTAACGGATGGGGCGACGGAGTTTTAATGTCTGATCTCTCAGAAGACGGGCTATATGATGTTACCTTTCCTGTTCAGGGGCAAGAAGGTTCTGAGGTTTTCTATAAGTTCTATTATGCAGCCGAAGGCGATTTTGAAGGTGGTACCTGGGAAACTGATGACGTAGGAATGAACGGTACCAACGATCGTATCTTTAACCTTGGTCCGGCAGATCAGCTTCAGGTGCTTGATACGGTATTCTTCAACAACGAAAGCGGCGATGACGACCCTGTTGATCCCGCCGATGAGCGTGACGTTACTTTTTCTGTGGATATGAGCGTTGAGGATGTTGACGGCGAATTCGATCCGGCAACACAGGTTGTTTATGTCCGGGGATCATTTAACGGGTGGGGCGACGGCGTGCTGATGTCCGATCTCACCGAAGATGGATTGTACGATGTGACCTTTGCCATTGAAGGCGATGAAGGCGATCAGGTTTTCTACAAGTTCTATTATGCTGCCGAAGGCGATTTTGAAGGCGGAACCTGGGAGTCTGACGACGTAGGAATGGACGGCACTAACGACCGTATATTTAACCTTGGACCTGCGGATCAGCTTCAGGTACTTGATACTGTATTCTTCAATAATGACAGCGGTGATCCTGTAGATCCCGAAGACGAGCGTGAAGTTACCTTTTCTGTAAATATGACCGTTCAGCAGGATCTTGGTTTCTATGATCCGGGTGTGGGCGATATTATTTACGTCCGTGGTGATTTCAACGATTTTGGTACGGATAACCCGCTTACAGCCGCCGGAGAGGGGATTTACGAAACGACGGTTACGATTTCTGGTAATGAAGGTTCAACTCAGGGCTATAAGTTTTTCATAGAAGCCGGAGATGACAGAGAATTGCCAAACACGGGTTGGGAGCTTTTGGGAGATGATCCTGATTTAAATCGCTTCTTTGATCTTGGCCCTGCTGATGAGCCACAAGTTCTCGATACCGTATTCTTCAATGATAATGAAGGCGATGACCCTGTAGACCCTGAAGATGAGCGTGATGTTACGTTCTCAGTTGATATGAACGTTCAGGAGGACGCGGGTGCATTTGATCCTGCCACCCAGGTTGTTTACGTCCGGGGTTCGTTTAACGGATGGGGCGACGGTGTGCTGATGTCGGATGCATCAGATGACGGAATTTATGAGGTTACTTTTTCTGTGGAAGGAGCTGAAGGCGATTTATCGTTCTACAAATTTTACTTTGCTGAGGAAGGAGATTTCGAAGGCGGAACCTGGGAATCTGATGATGTGGGTCAGGA
>PXAI01000145.1 GCA_003567135.1 Balneolia bacterium
AAAATGGAACCGGATGATGGCTTCTAAAATCGGTTTCCCTGAAACGGGTGAATCTCAGAAAAAGCTCGTGGAAACGCTGCTTGACTGGATGAAAACCCGGAAAGCCGATTACACAAACACATTCCGGATGCTCGTCTCAGGTGCAGATCCTGAGGGAACCGTTTACAACAGCAGCAGTTTTCGCGAATGGAAATCTGATTGGGAGTCCGCGCTCGGAGATGCGGGAATTTCTTTTGCTGATGCCGCTGAACGAATGAATCGCGTGAATCCGGCCGTCATCCCCCGAAACCATCTTGTGGAAAATGCGCTGGAATCTGCGGCGAATGATAAGAATATGGCACCGTTCAATTCGCTGCTCGAACAGCTGGAAAATCCGTATCCCGGGAAAACAGATCCGGAGGTTCTTCAGGATGTTCCCGTCAAATACGATATGCATTACCGTACCTATTGCGGTACATAAAAAAACCGGATCAAACTAATTCGATCCGGCTTTTAACCTACTTCACTAAAGATTCGTTTAGCTAAGAATAAGCTTCGCAATCGTCTGAAGCTGCATGTTTGAAGTACCTTCGTAGATTTTCCCGATTTTTGAATCACGGAAATATTTCTCTACCGGATACTCTTTCACAAATCCATATCCGCCAAATACTTCAACGGCCTGTGATGCCACGCGCTCAGCTACTTCCGAGGCGTAATATTTTGCCATTGCGGCTTCTTTCAGGAACGGCTGACCGTTCATTTTGAGCCTTGCGGCATTATATACAAGGTGACGCGCGCACTCAATATCCACGGCCATTTTTGCCAGCTGGAACTGGAGTCCCTGGAACGCGGAAATCGGCTTGCCAAACTGCTTGCGCTCTTTGCTGTAAGCGATAGCGGCATCAAACGCGCCCTGAGCGATTCCAATCATCTGGGCACCAATTCCGATACGGCCTTCGTTGAGCGTTTCGATCGCAATTTTGTAGCCTTTACCCACTTCACCGATTACGTTTTCAGCCGGAACACGACAATCTTCCAGAATAATTTCGGTCGTGGAGCTCGCGCGGATTCCAAGTTTGTCTTCTTTTTTACCGACTGAAAATCCTTCGAAATCTTTCTCAACAACAAATCCTGTAATGCCTTTGTAACCCGCTTCAGGATTGATGTTGGCGAACACGAGGAAAATCTCAGCCTCGGCACCGTTGGTAATCCAGAGCTTGTTTCCGTTCAGGATGTACTCATCGCCTTTCTTTTCGGCGCGGGCTTTCAGGGCAAACGCGTCGCTTCCTGAACCGGCTTCGCTGAGCGCGTAGGCGCCGACTTTCTCCATAGCCAGCTGCGGGAGATATTTTTTCTTCATCTCCTCGTTCGCAAAATTCACGAACGCGTTGTTTACGAGCGTGTTCTGAACATCCATAAACACAGAAGCGGATGCATCAACTTTAGAGACTTCCTCGATGGCGAGAATCGACATAAAAAAGTTACCGCCGCCGCCATCGTACTCTTCAGGGATATCAATTCCCATGAGTCCCTGCTCAAAAAACGCCTTAATAATTTCGGGTTTCAATTTCGCCTGCTCGTCCATTTCATGCACGTGAGGGGCAATCACCGTTCTGGCAAAATCTGCGGAAGCTTCCCGCAGCATCTGCTCGTCTTCTGTTATGTAGGACAAAGGCTTAACCGATTCTGTTAACGTACTCATCTAATAATTTCCTGGTTGTATTTTTAATGATTTTTTGTTCGTCGTAATATAACGGCTTCCCCCGACCCAGAAAAGCCCTTTCACAATCATTAACGTGGGAAGAGAACCGTAAAGGAAGAGGAACCGCAAAGGACGCGAAAGAAGATTCGCGAAGGGCGCAAAGGGGGATGTGGGGTTATTTCCAGAAATGATATTGATAGCAAACCTTTGCGTCCTTCGCGATTGCACCATCTTTGAAAACACGATCAGCGTCAAAATTGAGTAATTTGTCAATAGCTGTACATAAAAAACATACCTTCCTTAGCGCACTTCGCGCCCGCCCCGACTGCTTCGGGGGTTACTCTTCCTCTTCTCTCATTTTCCCAATTTGTGCCAGGCGGCGGGCGGTTTCGAGCGGGGTTTGTTTTTTTTGTTTGAGCAGCTCCGCTTCTTTCTGCCATGTTTTTTTTGTGGCAGGATCATTCCAGAGCTGATTTATCACCAAACCCTCAGTCAGCCTTCGGGCCCAGTGCAGGAGCTGGGATTCGCGGTTTTTATCGAAATATCCTTTTTCTTTCAGCTCTCCGGCGCGTTGCTGAAGTTTATCCCACGCTACGGGAATTCCGGTTCCGGTTAGCGCGCTGCACAGATCCACCTCCAGAGGAATATCCGGATATTTGGGCCTTACCAGATGCAGCGCATGGCGGTATTCCTGCTGTGCTTTTTGGGCACGTTTTTCCTGATCGCCGTCAGCTTTGTTTACCAGCATCAGATCGGCCAGCTCCAGGATGCCCCGCTTAATACCCTGCAGAGAATCGCCGGCATTGGGGAGCATCAGCACCAGAAAGATGTCGGTCATTGCGGATACCTCAAACTCGCTTTGTCCCACGCCGACCGTTTCCACCAAAATAACGTCATATCCCGCTGCCTCGCACAGCAGCATGCTTTCTCGGGTTTTCCGGGCAACGCCACCCAGCGTGCCGCCCGTGGGCGATGGTCGAATAAATACACTTTCCAGCCTGCTCAGCTCCTGCATCCGGGTTTTATCCCCCAAAATGCTGCCGCCCGTATATGGCGAACTGGGATCAATCGCCAGAACAGCCACGCGATGCCCCGACTCTGATACATGTTTGCCAAACGCCTCAATAAACGTGCTTTTGCCGACCCCGGGCACGCCGGTAATTCCAATCCTGACCGATTTTCCCGTTTCAGGAAGCAGCGCCCCAAGCACCTCCTGCGAGGGATCCATATCAGATTTCCGCGTACTTTCAATCAGCGTAATTCCCCTCGCCAGCGCACGCCGGCTGCCTTCCCGAATTCCGTCTATGATCGATTGCGTTTTGATACGCGTACTTATTTGGGTTAGAAAAACTACTTACCGAAGTACGCTCTTTTTTTGAAGATTCTCAACT